>NZ_JAUBRB010000024.1:0-101488 GCF_036701585.1 Microcoleus sp. POL10_C6
TTTGCACTTTACCCTCGCTCTCGCGAGCGCATAACCCAGGCTACGTCAAGTGCCATCGATATATTCAGCAAGCCCTACCTAAAACAAATAGGGCGCGCACCGCACGCCCTATCTATCAGCAATTAGCCAACAATTATTAGCCACCGATTTGAACTTTAACCACGCGGTTCTTTTCTGCTTCCGCTTTGGGCAAATTCAGGTGCAAAACTCCATTTTTGTACTCAGCTTCTACACTGTCATTTTGTACCCGTGCGGGTAGGGGAATCACCCGGCGGAACGAACCGTAACGGAACTCAGAGCGAGTCATGCCTTTATCTTCACTCTTAGTTTCCAGACGGCGTTCGCCGCTAATAGCAACGGCTTCTGCCGTTACTTGTACATCCAAATCCTTAGCTTCCATGCCCGGAACTTCTAATTTAAGGTGGATGGCTTCGGGAGTTTCATCGAGTTCGGCGGGGGGTACAAAAGCAACACCGTTAGATGCGCGATCGGTTGCCGGTGTCAAGCTATCAAACAACCGATTCATTTCTCGTTGCAAGGAGTCCATTTCCCGCAAAGGTTCCCAACGAATAAGTGCCATAACTAATACCTCGACTATCTGAAGTTTTTAGGGTTGAGAAACACTTGACTCAACCTGTATTTAATATATTCCAGCTTCCGAAATAGGGGGATTCGGTTTTCCGCAAAAAAGCCGATCGCATTTCCGAACATTCGCGATCGATACTGCTAAATAATTGCGGGTGCGGATATCCGATCCAACCCGAACAAAGCAATTTTAGATTTTAGATTCGAGCCAGGAATTCCCATCTAAAATCTAAAATCGAAGGTTCGATTAACTCCACCGCGAATGCTGATAAGAAGCGTAGGTATCAAACAAAGCACCCACCAAACCAAAAGTTAGACCGATGACGAAAAAACCCTGGAGGGGACAGCCGCTGCCGAAAGTAGCTAAGAACTGCAAAATCAGGTCTTCTCCAGAACGGCCTAATCCTTGGAGAGCAGGCACGAAGCGGATCAGCGAAAAGCTAGTCAATCCCGCACCGATTAACAATAAGGGGGCGACAAAGCTCAACAGGCTGGTGAGCAGTACAGAGCGAAGAAAATTGGGAAAAATGCTCATAAGAGTCAGTAAATTCAGCTAAACTGCCGAAAGGTGCAAGCAAACAAAACTTGTCCTTTTCTACGATAGGCAGCGATCGCCCTCCGTGGTCAGTTCTGTCAGAAATCTTAAATGTTATAGAAAAAACTTGTTTAAGATTTGTAGATAGATTTCATTTTTGGCAGTTGTTCTATACTCGAAATCCCCTTGAGCACCAGTACATCTTCGAGCCTCAGTTTGTGGAGTCAGCGGTTGCTGGCAGCAGCTTTATTGGGCGGCCAAGTCATGCTGCACTTGCTGAAGGGCAAAATTCATCGCCGCAACACCCTCGATCAAATGGCAGCAGTCGGCCCTGAATCTCTGCTGATTGCTTTGCTGACTGCGGGTTTTGTCGGCATGGTATTTACTATTCAGGTAGCGAGGGAATTTATTAACCTCGGTGCCGGCAATGTCGTCGGTGGCGTTTTGGCTTTGTCTTTGACGCGCGAACTCGGCCCCGTCTTAACAGCCGTAATCGTGACGGGGCGAGTAGGTTCGGCTTTTGCGGCGGAAATCGGCACGATGCAGGTAACAGAACAGATAGATGCCCTGCTGATGCTCAGAACAGACCCGATCGACTATTTAGTAATTCCCCGCGTCATTGCTTGCTGCTTGATGCTGCCAATTTTAACCATCATGTGTCTCGTCACCGGCATCCTCGGCGGACTGCTGATTGCTACGACGATGTACGGCATCTCTCAAAGCGTGTTTTTAGAATCAGTCCGCAATTTCCTGAGTTTGTGGGATATTTGCAGCGCGGCAATTAAGGCTTTTGTATTCGGTGGCTTGATTGCTGTAATCGGCACTAGCTGGGGTTTGACCACCACCGGCGGGGCAAAAGGCGTCGGCCAATCGACTACTACGGCGGTGGTGACGGCTTTGCTGGCTATTTTTATTGTGAACTTTTTCCTGACTTGGCTGATGTTTCAGGGAACGGGTTCTAGCGTACTCAAGGGCTTGTAAGCTAGGAAACAGATAAAATATGAATAATTGGCAACATTCGTTTACTACCCTTGATTTAAACCCGTGACTACAACTGCCTCTTCGACTGCGCCGACAAATACGATCGAACTCGCTCCGAGTTATGCGATTCCCCTAGTCCTGGTACTGGCGGCTGTACCGCTGCTGTTCGTGCAGAAGTGGGTGAGTTTGCCACTTTCTGTGTTCGGCTTGTTTCTGATGTACCAAACCGCCACCCTCCGGCTACAATTTACCCCAACAGATTTGGACATTTATCGATCGTCCAAGTTAATCCGCCGCTTTCCTTACCGAGAATGGCAAAATTGGCGGATATTTTGGCCTGCGGTGCCGATTTTGTTCTATTTCAAAGAAATTAACAGCATTCACTTTCTGCCGGTTCTGTTCGATCGTAAAATGCTACAGACCTGCTTAGAACAGCGCTGTCCCCGTCAAGACTAAAAAAGTTGTTAATTTTTAATTTTTAACTTTTCCGTGCCCTACGCCGAACAAAATTTCCCATGAATTCAGACGAATCTCCAACCCAAGAACCGCAACCACAACCAGCCGCCCCAAGCGGTGACGGCGAACCAAATTTACCCGTGAATGAGACGGAGTACCAAGTTCTATCTCAAACACAAGATTTGTGGATCGACGAAAATGAGCTGCCAGCCCAAGTTCCGGCAGAAACAAACCCGCCGTTGGACGAGGAAGATGCCGAAATCGCCCAATTCGTGGACGAAGCAGGCGCAATCGCCCAAATTGGGCCCAACAACGACGATGCCGAATCAGAAAGTCCGATCGCTCAAATCGATCCTCCCACAGCCTCCCAGCCAACAGCAACCGCAGAAACGGTAACGTACATCCCAGAAAATGTTACCGAACAGTTGGCAGAGAGAGTCAAAGAATTGCAGCAGCAAGAACAAGCTTTGACTGAAAAAATTGCCGCCTTGGAAGCCGACAAAGCCAATGCTATAGAAGCGTTGGGCCAGGCTCAAGCATCGATCGGGCGTTTGGTACAAGACGGCTTGATTCAACTAGATCAGCGCAAACAAGCGCTACAAATCGAAGTAGAAAAACTAGAACGCCGGCGCGATCGAATTCAAAAGGAAATGCGAACCACTTTTGCCGGCGTTTCCCAAGATTTAGCAATTCGAGTTCAGGGTTTCAAAGACTATCTAGTAGGCAGTTTGCAGGATTTGGCCGCCACCGCCGAACTCTTAGATTTGACGCCGCCGGTGCAAGAGACACCCAAGCAAATTGCTGCTGAGGAGTCTCAATCCTCAGCACCGGTAAATCCCAAATTTGCCGAACAGGGATTTCAAGAACAAGCCAAACAAATTCGCCGCACCCTCGATCAATACCGCACTGTCCCCGACTACTACGGCCCGCCTTGGCAACTCCGCCGTACTTTTGAACCCATCCATGCGGAACGAGTTTCTAACTGGTTTTTCACCCAAGGTGGAAGGGGTGCTTTGCGGACTATGGGTTCGCGCTTGCAAAATATCTTGATTACTTCGACAATTATTTCTGTGCTCAGAAGCGTCTACGGTGGGCGTGTGCGGACTTTGGTGCTCGCCAACAGTCCCGAACGTTTGGGAGAGTGGCGCCGGGGTTTGCAGGACTGTTTGGGCATTACTCGCAGCGATTTTGGCCCGGAAAGGGGGATTATTATGTTTGAGTCGGCGGAGGCTTTGGCTCAAAAAGCCGATCGACTTGTGAAAGATGGCAAATTGCCACTAATTGTCATTGATGAAACTGAGGATTTAATTAGTTTGTCAATCCTGCAATTTCCGTTATGGCTGGCCTTTGCTGCCGATCCGCAAACTTTGATGGCTGCTAAGGATTTTTGATTGGTAATTAGTAATTGGTAATTGGTAATTGCTAATTAGTAATTGCTAATTGCTAATTATGCTAGGGGAAAGGTTGCAAATTTGAAAAGTACACGAAATATCAAATTAAAAAATGGCTAGCTGGATAATTTTAAATGGCGCATTGCTAATAGCAGCTTATCTGCTGGGATCGATTCCGACTGGGTATGCCTTGGGGAAATGGATGCTGGGAATTGATATTCGAGAGGTTGGTTCGGGTTCGACTGGTGCGACTAACGTACTGAGGACTTTGGGGAAGTGGCCGGGGTTGGGGGTGTTGCTGGTTGATGTGTTGAAGGGGGTAAGTGCGATCGTCCTAATCCGCTACATTTACTCTCTCACTTTTACCCAGCAGCTAGCAACCGCCGCGGGTTTAGAAAATACTGCAAGTGTCATCCCTTGGATGGCAACTTTGGCTGGTTTCTCTGCTGTTTTGGGCCACAGCAAATCTATTTGGCTGGGGTTTACCGGCGGTAAATCAGTGGCTACGAGTTTGGGAGTTTTGCTTGGTTTGTACTGGCCAGTAGGTTTGGGAACTTTCGGAATTTTCGGGATAGTATTTGCGGTATCGCGAATTGTCTCTTTAAGTTCGATTATCGGGGCAATTAGCGTTGCTGGATTGATGTTTGCTTTACATCAGCCGCTGGCTTATGTATTGTTTGGAATTGCGGGCGGTGTGTTTGTAATTGTGCGGCACCGGAGCAATATTCAGCGGCTGTTAAATGGTACGGAACCGAGGATTGGAGAGAAATTGGAAACAGCAAGTAGCGATTAATCTGAAACGGCCTGACACCTTTTCAATTATTTCCCATAACTGGCCCTAGTTCCAACACAAATCCGGGCAAAACATTTTCCCCTGACAGCGTAACAGGGGACTGCAATATTTCTATTTCTTGATCGATCCTATAAATTTCCACACTCCGCGTTTGCGGGTCAATCAACCACCCCAAACAAACGCCATTTTCCCGATATTCCTGCATTTTATCTCGAGTTTCTCTGATAGAATCAGTGGGCGAGCGCAATTCCACTACAAAATCAGGACACAGTGGCGGAAATTTCCTTTTTTGTTCGGGAGTTAAAGCTTCCCATCTTTCGCGTTTTATCCAAGAAGCATCGGGAGAACGAGTTGCACCGTTTGGGAGTCTAAAACAGGTGGAAGAGTCAAAAGCAATTCCTAGATTCGGATTTTGGCGACTCCAAGCTTGCAATTGATAGGATAAATCCATATTACGGTTTCCAGTTTCTCCTCCCGTTGGTGGAACCATCAGCAGTTCTCCTTTTGCATTCCGTTCAAATTTATAATCGGGGTGATGTTGGCACAGTTCGTAAAACTGATCGTCTGTCAACTTGATCCACGGACTTAAATCTAATTTTAAAGTCAGCATGGCACTAACACCTATTTACCTAATTCTTGAGAACGCAAAGAAGCTGCTTTTACTGCTTCGATTAGCGCAGAACGAAAGCCGCTACTCTCTAATTTAGCAATTCCCGCAATAGTTGTACCGCCGGGACTCGTAACTTGATCTTTCAATTGTGCCGGGTGCATTCCCGTTTCTTGCATGAGCTTCGCCGTACCGAATACAGTTTGCAAAGCTAATTGAGAGGCGATCGCCCGTGGCAGTCCAGCACAAACTCCGCCATCTGTCAAGGCCTCTATCAAAATTGCTACATAACCAGGCCCGGAACCCGAAAGCCCTGTCACCGCATCCAGCATACTCTCAGGTACTTCTACCACTTCTCCTACGGCCTGAAAGATGCGCTTTACCAATTCTAAATCAGCCGGTTGAACAAGTTTTCCCGGAGCGATCGCGCTCATTCCCGCTCCTACTGTGGCTGGAGTATTCGGCATCACCCGCAGCACTCCCCGCCCCGGAAAGGCTGGTTCGAGCTTGCTGAGTGGCACTCCTGCCAAAATCGACACTACCAGCGCTTCTGGCTGGGAATTAGCCGTTTCTCCATTATTTCCCTGTTTGCGATCGGCCGCCACCGCCAACTCCAAAGCTACCGTATCAAAAACTTGCGGTTTAATTGCCAAAAACAGCACTTCTGTAGCAGCAGCAACTTCTAGATTGCTGGCTGTTGTTCCAATCCCGTAGGTTTCCGTCAAAAATTGGCGGCGTTCAAGTTGTGGGTCGCTCACCACTATTTCTGAAGGCAAATAAACTTTTTCTGCTATTAAGCGGGATAAGAGGGCTTCTCCCATTACCCCGCCGCCGATCGTACCAAATTTTATGTTTGTCATTAGTCAGTTATTAGTTAGTTGTTATTAGTTAGTTATTATTAGTTATTTGTTATTAGTTATTTTTCAATAGCCAACTGCCAACTGCCAACCGTCAACTGCCAACAGTCAACAGTCAACAGTCAACAGTCAACAGTCAACAGTCAACAGACTACTGAGCTACTGGAGCTTGTTCTGCCGGCCAGACTGTCGGTGCAGGAGCAGCAGCACGAGGCCGTCCTTGAGCAGGAGGCACTTCGTGAACCACACCAGACTGAGTTCTCACCTGCACGCAGCTAGGCGTAAACAAGAAAATACTTTCGCCAATTCGCTCTTGATGACCGTCAAGGGCATAAGTACCGCCCGCCACAAAGTCCACAGCTCTTTGCGCTTGGTCTGGGTCCATCACCGTCAGGTTCAAAACCACAGACTTGCGTTCCTTAAGGGCTCGAATTGCTGCCGGCATCTCTTCAAAAGTGCGCGGCTCCATTACTACTACTTCCGAAATCCCGTTCATAGCTCCAGGCATTCCAATCACGTTATTCATTACTGACCCTACTCCCCCGGTTGGTGCAACGACATCCATACCTGTCGATCCTACTACTGACCGCTCTCGCATTCTACGATTTTGACGACGTTCTTCTTCGGCTGCTGCGACGGCAGCGGGGTTGGGTTCAGGCGCTTGGTAGAAGTTCTGATAGCGCTCCCCTTCCGTTTCGTCGTAAACGTCATCGTACTCAGGCTCATTGTTGATGCCTACAAAATCTCGCAGTTTAGAAAAAATATTCATGATTTACGCTCCTTCACGACTTTGCTGCCCCGACTATACTCGCGTTGCGCGTTAGTCGCGGGTGGCTGACTATTCTATATTTAACCCAAATTGTCTTTATCAGAAGATTTCAATTACTTATCCCCTCCTAGAGCCAAATAAGGTTTGTCCTAGCCGTACCATAGTAGCACCTGCTTGAATTGCCAAATGATAATCTCCCGACATCCCCATCGAGAGCTGCTGCATTTGAATGCAGGGCAAATTTTGCTGCTGGATTTTCTGTGCAAGTTCGCGAGTGCTGTTAAATAATTCGAGGATTTGCGAGTCATCTAATCCCAGCGGAGGAATTGTCATCAAACCTTGAATTTTGATATGCTGACATTTGTTGAGTTCTGGAAGGTCGGCTAGCAGTTCTGGAACGCTCCAGCCGTATTTGTCCGGGTCGGGCAACATTTTGACTTGCAGGCAGACTTGTGGAGAGGAGGACATTTCCCCCGCCAAGCGCGAAAGTCGCTGAGCGAGTTTTAAATTGTCGAGAGAGTGAATCCACTGGAAATGCTCTAGGGCCTTGGCAGCTTTGTTGGCTTGCAAGTGCCCGATTAAGTGCCAGTTGATATCCGGCAAATCTTGCAGTTGGCTTTGTTTTTCGGCAGCCTCTTGAACCTTACTCTCGCCAAAATCCCGGATACCGCCGTCGTATGCTTCGCGGATAGCATCAGTCGGTACCTGTTTGGTAACGGCAATTAACCGCACTGAGTCCGGCAAGTGTTGGCGAATGCTGTTAATTCGAGAGGCTATGGTCATGGGTACTCAACGCTCTTGACGGGAGGGAAGGAAAATTAAGACAGTTACCAATTACCAAATTACTGATTTTCGTTATTGAAATGTGCGCTGGTGAATGGTCTGCAATTGGTCGTACTCGTGATATTGACCGCTGCGACGCAGGGTTCGCAGGCGAATTTCAACCATGAGGCGAGCGTCGGAGCGGCTGATTGGTTCAAATCTCAGCCCGCCAGGGCCGTTTGTCACCAAAAAAAACAGGCGCTGGGCGTATAGGGTGGTAAATAATTCTTGGCTGTCTTCAACCTGGGATACCCTGAAGAGGAGGCCAAAGTTTGGATGATTCAGGTAAGTTTCGGTAGTCATTCACGCTCACAATCGATCAATTTTAGATTAAAGATTTAGATTTTAGATTTTAGTTTCGCTCGATCGCCCGACGGCGTTGTTTGACGGCGGGCTACAAAGGGCGATCGCCGTAGCCGTGCAATAGTCTCCGTCATGGCTGAGGCTCAACTGCCACTGGCAATCTCCCCAAACAGAGGCTTGTGCTGCTGCGGTTCCGTGCAGTTGCACATTGGGAGCACCGTTTTCGGAGCGCCGAATTTCCACATCTGCATACCGTATTCCCCGCCATCCCGTGCCTAGAGCTTTGACAACGGCTTCTTTTGCTGCCCAGCGCCCCGCTAGTTGGTTGCAGGAAACTCGATTCATTTTACCTTTAATGCTGCTGTGTTGAGAATTTAGTTGCCCGCAATCCCTTTGTTCGGCGGGTGTGTAAACTTTTTCGAGGAAGCGATCGCCAAACCGGTCTAATACGGCTTGAATGCGCGGAACATATACGATATCTGTCCCAAGATAGATGTTCAAGGTCTTGGTTCTCTAAATATTTGTCTCCATTACTTTAGCAGGACTGTCGCGTAGCAGACAAAACTTACTCAACTCTAGGCCCGTGCTCCAAACGACGAGCTTCATCACTCATTCCCAATTCTTCAAAATTATTCTATCTAAAATCTAAAATCTAAAATCTAAAATCTCAACTGTCCCAACCCCAAACGAAGCGGGCGCTCCAGAGGACGAGCAAGCAGCCGAGGGCTATCCAGTCTCGGATTTTCAATTGCAACTGGTGCCATTCTACCCGGTGTCGATCGGGACTGGTGAAGCCGCGAACTTTCATGGCGCTAGCAATTTGTTCAGCTCGTAGGAGCAAGTTTTCTAACAGCCGCTCTGCTATCATCAACCAAACTTGAGCGGCGCTGCGAAATCCGAGTTTTTTCCAGTTTATCGCTCTGGTTCTGACCGATCGCACTAAATTTTGTATTTCTTCCAATACTAGGGGAATGAATCGCAAAGATAAAGTTAATGTTAAGGCTATTTCGGTAATAGGCCAATTCAAGCGGCGCAAGGGCTGCATTAAGTTTTCAAGGGCGGCGGTAATTTCTTCGCTGGCTGTGGTGAGAAGGTAGAGGTTGGTGCTGTAAATTACTGTGAAAAATAGGGTGCTGACGTTGATAGCTAAATCTAGGGATTTGCGGGTGATTTTAATCGGGCCTTGTTTGAATACAACGTAACGGTAGTTTGTGGGTTGGGGGAGTTGATTTGGGCTTTGGGCTTTGGAATTGAGGATTGGGGAGTTTGAGCCTAAGTTAAAAGATTGGTACCAGGGTTTGGGCTTTTGAGGGGCCCGAAGAGTTGCGGGCTGTTGGGAAAAGGTTAATTCGTCGGCGGGGATGCGGGGCTGGTGTTCTGCGGGGAGTCCGTCGGGGGCGATCGCGCTGAGGCAAAATACTAATAGGCAGAATAGCAGCAGCATTCCCATTTGCTGTTTCCACACGCGCAAGGGAATTGCTGCTGTTAGTGTCAGTACGATTAACATTCCTACTAGCATCAACCGCCAGATGGGATTGGCGAGTATTGGCGCAATCAGAAATGTCATCAGCCAGGCTAGTTTTACGCGGGAGTCTAGTCGGTGAAGCCAGGTTACGGGCTGTTCTAGGTAAAGTCCTATGGGGAGCGATCTAAGTAAGTCCATTTGGGGATTTTAGATTTTAGATTTTAGATTTTAGATTGTCGATTATTAATAATAATTTATTGAACCGCGAAGAAGCGAAGGAAGAGCAGAGAAGGAAGAGCAGAGAAAAAAACGCAATTTGCTTTGGTCGTTAAATTGCGTTTTTTATTGAATCTAAAATCGAAAATTACTTGA
This sequence comes from Microcoleus sp. POL10_C6, assembly GCF_036701585.1. Taxonomy (NCBI): domain Bacteria; kingdom Bacillati; phylum Cyanobacteriota; class Cyanophyceae; order Oscillatoriales; family Microcoleaceae; genus Microcoleus; species Microcoleus sp. POL10_C6. Next base: position 9,937 of record NZ_JAUBRB010000024.1, read on the forward strand.
CGCGCAGTGCTCTGTTTGTTGTGCTCATTTCTGTGGCACGAACTTTTTTGCCTCTCCAAAGTAGCCGCATTGGTGTACCGGTAAAGCCTAGGTGTTTGCGGAATTGGCTTTCCATGTAGCGGCGGTAGTTTTCGGTGAAGCGTTTGGGATCGTTGACGAATAGGGCGATTGTCGGTGGCTGCGATCGCACTTGAGTACCGTAGTAGATTTTGCCTTGTTTTCCTTGGCGGGTAACTGGGGCTGAGTGCCAGGTTGTGGCTTCTTCTATGACTTCGTTAATGACGGCGGTAGGGACGCGACGTTTGTGCTCGTCGGAGGCTTTGTCTACTAATTCAATGATTTTTTCAACTCGCTGTCCACTCATGGCGCTAACAAAAATCATTTCTGCCCAGTCGAGGAAATAAAGTCGGGTTCTGACTTCTCTTTCGTACTCGTAGATGGTGTCGGAGTCTTTTTCTACGGCATCCCATTTGTTGACGACTATGATGCAGGCGCGACCTTCTTGGCTGATGCGATCGGCTAATTTTTGGTCTTGATCCGTAACGCCGTCAATTGCGTCAATTACTAACAGTATGACATTGGCGCGGCGGATGGCTTTGAAAGCGCGGTTGATACCAAAAAATTCTGCGCCGTATTCGACGTTTTTCTTTTTGCGAATTCCGGCTGTGTCAATCAGGCGGTAGGTTTTACCGTTGCGTTCTACTAAGGTGTCGATCGCGTCGCGGGTTGTGCCGGAAATCGGGCTGACTATGGCGCGATTTTCTCCTAGAAATGCGTTTAACAAACTCGATTTTCCGACGTTGGGACGACCGATAATTGCTACTTTAATTTCCTCAACTTCTGGTAATACTTCCGTGGGAAGGTAAGTAATTAATTTGTCAAGCAATTCGCCGGTGCCGTTGCCGTGAATGCCGGAAATTGGGTAAGGTTCTCCCATTCCCAATTGCCAAAAGTCGGCTGCTTGGGTGAGTCCTGTATTTTCCGATTCGCATTTGTTGACGGCGAGAATGACTGGGACTTTTTGCAGTCTCAGCCAAGATGCGATCGCTTCGTCGCCGCCGGTGAGTCCAGTTTTTCCGTCTACTACGAAAATGGCTGCGCTGGCTTCTGCGAGGGCCGCCATGGCTTGTTCGCGAATTAAAGGCAGAAATTCTGTCTCGTCGTCGAATACTAGCCCGCCGGTGTCTACGACTTGATATTCCCGATCGCCCCAGTATGCTGGTCTGTAAGTGCGATCGCGCGTGATTCCTGGTTCGTCGTGGACGATCGCGTCTTGGGTGTTGGCTAAACGGTTGACGATCGTCGATTTGCCTACATTGGGGCGTCCAATAATAGCAACTATAGGTAGAGACATAAAAGTAGCAGCAATGAGGCTGCGCCGTAATTTTGAGCTTTAGTCTTGTATTGTAAGCTAATCTGACGAGATTTTTATAGATTGAGGCTGTGTTTCTCTCTTTTCATGCTGTAGGCGGTGTTTTACCGATCGCCTGTTTAAACATCGAACCCTAAAAAATAGCCACAGCCTATGGATCTGCATTCCCAGCCCCACTCTGAGAATTAGAAATAAAACTTAAATAACTCAACAAATCATCTCATCTGTGGTAATTCTTTGATGATTATGAAGGTAGATATAGGATTTTAGCGATCGGCTATTATTGAAAAAAAGCAGGAGTTTAGTTTTTGACGAAAGCTTAAAACAGCAGCTTAAAAATGGAAACTAAATTTCCCTCAAAGCTCAAAACATTAGGTGGTAATATGGCTGTTCTGCAACTAGAAGACGGTAGAACATATACGGATATCCGGGCGATCGCGAGTCAACTGGCCGTTTTAAATATTGAGATCGATTCCCTGCCCACAAACAAAAATCCGGCCTTTCAGGAACTGCTAGTTCAAGACATTCTCAATGTTACAGAAAAACAGCAGATTCTCGGAGCATTTAATAGCGAGTTTGAAGAGTTTAAGCGCGCCAGCGGATATAAGTGGTGCGACTTGAAAGTGCTGCATCCAGGTTCGCAGCAGATTTACGCGCTGATGACTCAAAGCGATCGCACTCACACCCACACAGATGCAGAAGTTCTTCACATTTTAGCTGGGGAATGCGTTTTTGGGTTTGTGTATTCTAACGGCTCTCAGGTACAATTAATGCTGCAAGCTGAAGAATACATTAAAGTACCTGCCAATACCGAACATTGGTTTTATCTCACTCCGTCGTTGTACTTGAAAGCCTTGCAGTATTACACCACCGCTCAAGGCTGGGTTCCTCAGTATACTAACAGGAAACTAAAAATTAAAAACTAAATCTAGGGTGCGCTTCGGCGCACCTTTCTCTATCAAAATAGGCGAGTGAAATGGCAACAATACAAACAAAGTATCTCTCTAAAAGACGAGAATTAAATGCTCTCTACTTCATTAGGTGCGGCCATTTCAATTTCTTCGCAACGCTGCAAAAGCGCTTCTATTTCTTGAGCTAAAAAAATTACTTCCGGCCACGAAGAACCGTTGATTAAATCTTGAGCGTGAGCTAATTTGTTTCTCAATGCTTCTGCTGACTTTAAAAAACGCTCCCCGTAGCGTTTGGATTTGAGCCCCAGCCGATCGACTATTTCAGCAGAAGTCAGGATTAAATCTCGCTTGTCGCAGAATTGCAGGTAATCAATTAAGTCAATTGCTTCATTTCTGGATCGCCCCAATTCCCAAAGGTGTTTTGCTGCTAAAATGCGATCGCCCTTAAGCAATTTCTGCCAAGAATCTTGGGGAAAGTAAATCCGCACGATCCGCAATAAATTCATTTCCAGAAGCGTCACCAATCCAAACAGCAGCATCCGCACTGGTGCTTTTTGTAAATCGCCGCAGGTAACGATCCCGTTGATCCTGTTGCTTTCCAATACAAATAATCTCGGTTTTTCTCGCAGCAGCGGCAGCAATTCCATTAAAGGAGTGGCAGCGGCAATTAATTGGGAGGGGTGAAAAATTTGCTGGTAGTCGCTGCACTTGCCTGTCTTTAAGTGCGATCGTTCTACATACCCGCAAACCGTGCCATTTTCTTCGATACCGAGCACGTCAAAATCCCGGGCCTCCATCCACGATCGCAATTTGGCTGCGTCTTCGCAAGCTGGGACAGCTTTCAGCGGTTCCGCGAGATATTTAACTGTAATGCTGTCTTTGAATAAATCCCGCAAGTCGGCGGAACTTGATTTTAAATGTTTCATCTCATGTCCGGTAATTTCATGGATCGTTGCCCGACAAAATAACAATTAATATTGTAACTGCCAGTAAAGACGCCGTATTACCGTGGGAGAATCTCAGTTTTGTAAAAAGGGTTTTTTAGAAGTGCGAATGTCCCCCTTGCAATCCTGTAAAATCAAAACTGAGATGCTGCCTTACCGTGTCCCTACAGATTTCATGATATTACTTACTGGCTAATTCCGGGCAATAATGATTGGCGGCAAGAGTGGTAATAATATCGGCCTCGGCGAGAAAACTTTCTTTGGCAGTTGGATTTTCGATACTGACAGCTTGCCCGATCGCTCTTAATTTAACTTCCGGCAGAGAAACTCCCGATTTTGCTTCCGCACACATTCTTTTAGCGGCCGCAATTTTTTGACCAGGGGCCCTTTGGATTGCTTGCAGTAAATTATCCGTTGCTTCGGGAGAGTAGCTTTTTGCTAAGCGTTTATAGTCTTCGAGAAATTTCCCATCGTTTCCTGTCAGCTTAATGTCGGATTCTTGAGGCGAACACAACAAACTTAAGTTAATTACTTCTCCCACTGAATTAACCAGAAAACATCCTTCGCGTTCTTGGGCGATCGCGCTTTGGTTGCTGGGTACAAATTGTATAATAACGGCGGACATAACAGCAGTTAAACGCGAGTAATTTAGCATGGAATTACGTGATATATTTAGCATTTCTAACCGCCGAATGCTGAGCAATGCGGGTGTTTTTGAATTAGAGCGTGTCCGGTAAATTAACCGAAATAATTGTAGGGCTGGTTTCACCAACAATCTATACTTCTAATAAAAATCTACATAACCCCGCCCTCCAAGCAGTCGGCAATTCCACAAAAATAATATCAGACGAACATTTCGTTGTCTAGGGAAGTTTTCATTAACAGCAAACATCCCCCTTGTGTGACGGGCGAATGTGTGGAACCGGGAAGCGATCGAATGTAGTCGCCTTGATGGCAAATTTCCCCTTCTACAATTAAGTCTCCTTCTAATACAAGCACTTCCTCCGAGGCAGCGTGTCGGTGGATGGGAAATGTTACTCCAGGTTCTAGTCGCATCAAGCAGGTAATTTCGCGCTTTTTTTTGTCAATGTAAAGCTTGCCGAACGAAACTCCCGGAACTCCATAAGATTTCCATTTGACATCGTGCGATCGCACGATTAAAGATGGAGTATTGTCCTCCGTTGGGGAGGTAACAATGGGCTTTAAATTGACTGATGCGGCAGGGGTTGGTGGCAGTTGGGCTATGCGCTGAAACAGGCGGTTTTTGAGGTCGGGTGCGACGGGAACTGGGGGGACTGTGTAGGCGATCGCGGCAATTGTTGATTCCAAAGCAGCTAATTCACTTGTAAGTTCTGGGGACTCTTTCAATTTCTCTGCAAATACGCCGCGTTCTGACTCGTCGAGGATATCGAGAGCTTGAAGGGCTGCAAGGATTTTATATTCCTCGTCTGGCATCATTTCCATCTGTTTTCCGCCATTAATTGTAATTCAGCCTAGGTTGATTTTAAACTGGAAATTGGTCTGCTGCCCTCGCACTCAAGATGGATGATTGGAGAGGTCATAATTTTAGATTGATGTTAAACAACTTAAATTTTGTTTTTTGACAATCTAAAAAATTTGTTCGCTCAAAGCTTGACGCAATTTGGAAATACCCAACCGAATTCTGGTTTTGATTGTACCTGTCGGGATACCAGTTTTAGCTGATATCGCCGCGCAAGTCAGCCCTTGGTAGTAGGCGAGTTCGATCGCCTGTTGCTGTTCCTTTGGCAGCTTTTCTAAGGCCGCTTTGACTTGTTCCCTGCGTTCTTTAAACATGGCATCTTCCATCGGTTCTGCAACGCTAGAGATGGGTACCTTCGCATCTTCCAGACAAGCTTCAGCAGCCCGGACTGTTCGCTGCATCGCTCGGAGCCGATCGAGGGAACGACTGCGGGTAAGCATGAACAACCACGTATCTGCTCGACTGCGAGAAGGATCGTAAGTTGCTGCTTTTTGCCAAATTTGGGAAAAAACATCGAGTACAACTTCTTCAGCTTCTTCTACCGAACCCAGGATTTTGTAAGCGAGAGCGTAACTTGGGCGACCGTAGCGATCGTAAAGTTTAGCTAATGCCGTTTGGTCTTTCCGGGCAATCTGCACTAAAAGCAGCGATTCATCGCCTGACTTCTGGCCTGTCATCTCAGTGTACCTAAAATTTTTGTTTTGACTGCACAGATCCAAAATTAAAAATTCGGCGTATATCACTACAGAACATAATTGTAAGTTTGAAGTTGGGGTACAAACTGGAGTATGCCTTTTTAGGCTAACTTTGTCGTGCTTTGAATTGTAAAAATCCCAAGTCATCTGGAATTTTACCACCTAATTAGTAATTTTTTTTAGACTTAGCAATCCGCTTTATGCAGAACGAAAAAATCCCTGAGCGTGAAGAGTCAAAACAGCGCCATTCACTCGTTCCCAAGCTTTGTTCGATCGCTCCCAAGAAGAGCCTGGGAACCCGTATAAGCGAGGCTGTGGCTCCACTCGATCGAGAGAAGCCGTGTCTGGGAGCAGGCATTCCCAAGCATAGTCCGGGAACGAGTAAATCCTCAATAACACACTTTTTTCCATAAATTTATCTTGAAGCACAGATCCAAAATTGCCAAACCTTCGTATACCACCAATAGGAGAAGGCTCAGCAATAGCGCAAAAGCCCGACAGGTTGACAGATTTCAACCTGTTGCTACAAAAGTAAAACCCGCGAATGCGGGTTATTTACCATTGATTTGTGCAAAAATTTCATTGAAATAAAGGTGCTAACTGTGAAGCTCACAAAAAAAATTCGCCGAACCATACTAGCTATTGAAGTAGCTTTAATTGCTCTATTAACTCCAGGGATAATTGTCGCTTCCGACCACGACGACGGCGAAGTAGATATCAAAGGTCGCGCGGTCAATTTAACTGACCTGTATGTATATCGCGAAAAAGACCAAAACTCCGGTGCTGCGGACGGGGATTTAGTATTTACTATGAATTCAAATCCCAGGTCTGTCGCCCGTTATCAATATTATTTCAGCACTACAGCCCTCTACCAATTTCATATCACGCAGGTAGGTGACGTGAATTCTACACCTACTGGACGCTCGGATATTATCTTGCGGTTTGCCTTCAGTCCGCCTAACAATCAAGGTATGCAAGCGGTAGCTGTAACTGTTGTTCGCAACGGCTCGGAGACTGTTGCTAAGACTACAGTTAACGGCGGGCTAATTGCCACAACTCCGCTGAATTCTAATGCTGTTTTGAATACAGTACCTGTGGGCGGTTCTAACTTGACTGTATTTGCGGGTTTACGCGAAGACCCGTTTTTCTTTGATGTGGAACAATTTTTCCGAGTTCGCGCCGCAGCTTTGGGAACGGGGCCGCGCACTGCTTTTAAACAACCGAATCAAGCGGTGGACTTTACTAAAGGTTACAACGTCAATACAATTGCTGTGCGCGTTCCGAAAGCGTTTTTGCAAGCAGGAACTGGGGCGAATACTTTTGATGTTTGGTCAACAGTTTCGATTCGGGATGGAGCCGGCGGTTTCAAACAATTCGAGCGTTTGGCGAGACCTGCAATTAATGAGGGTTTGATAGTTTCTCCCGCTTATCTGGAAGCATTCAATAATATTCCTCCGAGATTGGATTTGAGCGCTGCTGCTGCTCCGGTGCGTCAGGAAGCTGTTGCTACTCTGAATGCTGTGGATCTTTTGGACGGTCGGGATAATGTCGATCCAAATGCGATCGCCGGAGCTTTCTTACCCGATGTCATGCGGATCGATACCACAAAAACCAGCGGCTACGCTAGCGCTACAAATGCTCAAGGAAGCTTGATCGGAGGTCGTATGCTGATGGACGACGTTATTGATATCACTCTGGGAGCTTTGGTGGGTTCTCCGGTTAGCGATAACGTTTCATATAACGGAACTCCAGGAAATCCGGCTCAGGGACACAAACCTTTAGAACCGACTTTTCCTTATTTGGCTTTGCCTAATTAGTCATTAGTCATTAGTCATTAGTCATTAGTCATTAGTCATTGCTTATTGGCTAATGACTGATCGGAGATGCTTTTTTTAACCGCAGATGAACGCTGATTAACGCGGATGTATGAAAACTAAAACTAAACATGAAATAAAATCGGATATTTTCTCATGGGGGATGCTGATAGTAGTTCCTTTAGTTGGGATGGTAGTAGTAAATTTATCTCCTAATTTGCGTTTTATTTCCGATAATTTTTCTAACAAAAGTTCCAAAAATCTCGATACTAATTATCGATATCATTTCTCGGAAAGCTTGAGAAATAATCCCAATCAAAAGGAAGCAATTCAGCAAGAGATTGCTTTTTACCAGCAGCGGTTGGCCGTTGATTCCCGCAGCGGTTTGAACCGGGCGTCACTGGCGGGATCTTATTTAAAAATGGCTCGCGCTACTGGGGAGGGAGGTTGGTTTTTATTGGCAGAACAGGCGGCTCAAAGGTCGATCGCCGATTTGCCTTTTGAGAACAAAGGTGCGCTGTTAGTTTTAGCTCGAATTGCCGAGGCCAGACACGATTTTGCTACTGCTTTGCGCTTTGCTAAACAGGCGGGGTCTGACAATGAAGATGCGATCGCCCTTTCAGTTACATCTCACTTAGCAATGGGAAAAGTGAGCGAGGCAAATGCAGCCGCAGAAGCCTTAGTTAAGCGGGTTCCCAACTTGGGTTCTTTCACTTTGAGAGCTTTAGTGAGAGAGTCTCAGGGCCGAGATGCTGAGGTTTTGCAGGATTACCGCCAAGCAATGGCGGCGGAGGAACCGGGAGAGGTTGCTGGTTCGGCGCGGGCCCGCTCGCTCTTGGGTCGATTTTACGCGCGTCGCGGGCAGTTTGTGCAGGCGAAAGCGCTGTTTTTGGAGGCGCTGCGGTTGATGCCGCGATACCCGCTGACACTGATTTATTTGGCGGATTTGGAGACGCGGCAAGGCAATTATCGGGAGGCGGAAGGTTATTACAGCAAGGTTTATGCGTATTCTGGCGGGGTTGAGACTGTGTTCGATCGCATTGTCGATCGCGGTATGGCGAGGGTGAAGGATTTGCAGGGAGATGCGATCGAATCCCGGCGACTTCGGGACAAAGCAGAAGCGGGGCTGCGACAGGAACAGGTTTCTGGATCTGGCGGTTTTGGCCACCGCAGGGATTTGGCGAGTTTGCTGCTGGAAAAAGGTCGATCGCAGGATGTCGCGGAAGCGCTGGCGTTAATGCAGGAGGAGGTGAAAATTCGGCGGGATGCTGTGACGCTTGATACTTTGGCTTGGGCGCTTTCCGCCGCTGGGGAATGGCAAAAAGCCGATCGAGTGATGGCCGAAATAGTGCGATCGGGGATTCGCGATGCGGGTATGTTTTACCGGGCTGGTGCGATCGCCCGGACTTTAGGTAAGGATGCTGAATCTCGCGCTTATTTTCAAAAGTCCAAGGAAATTGACCCGACTTTTGACGATCGAGCTCGCCAAGCCTTGGGTTTGGGAAGTTATGAATTTTGAGATTAGCTAATAGCTGCAACTCCCCCAGCCCACCAGGGGTTGAAACCCCTGCCTAAAAGCTTAAGTCCTCTTGCATAGGACTAAAAGATTTCACTAAAAAGTAGAAAATCTTTTAGTCGGTTTTAACCGACTTTCGCTATGAGACGGGGATTTCAATCCCCGGCGGCCTTGCAGGTAAGCGCGCTGGAAAAATCACAACAAACACAAATAATTCATCCTAAAATCACTAAATAAACAGGGATTTATGCAGTACAAACTGAACCGAATTTCAAAATTATTTATCCTATTTTCTATGACACTTTCCTTGTTCCTAACAACCTCAACCCGACCAGTTTACTCGCACTGGTCAGACTTATCCGTAGCAGAAATAGTAGTCAACGATTTGCAAACCGAAATAACATTAACTTTCCCAACCGGCTTAACAAACTTCGCCGACGACAATCGAGACAGCCAGCTACAACCTGCGGAAGTTCGCAACCACCAAACACAGCTAGAAAAGTTTTTTAGCCAACAAATCCGCCTCACCAACAGTAGCAACATTCAAGGCTCCGTAGCAGTAAACCCGCTAGAAATAGCACCTAAAAGCACCAGTGTTATCCAGCAGCCCAATACCCACAGCACCTTAATTTTAGACTACACCTGGCCCGCACCTTCTCAAGATAAAACCCCCGGTTTACCTGACTCAATTTCCATCTCCAAACCAGAGAAATTGCGGATTAATTACAATCTGTTTTTGCCCGAAGTTCCGACAGCTAGCTGCCAAGCCACGATTGTGCAAGCGGGTGCTGTAAAAAGCTTTGTATTTACGCCACAAAACCGCGACTTTTTGTTAGCGGGAAATGAATCAATCTGGGATTCAGGTTGGAGTTTGCTGCTAGCAATAGCGGGAGCATTTGCTTGGGGATGCGTGCACGCGATGTCGCCGGGACACGGAAAAACCATAGTCGGCGCTTATTTAGTGGGTTCGCGGGCTACTCCGATACACGCTTTATTTCTAGCAGCGACGACTACAATTACTCACACTGCCGGCGTGTTTGCGGTGGGCGGAATTACTTTGTTTGCTTCTAACTTAATTGACCCAGAAAAATTAGATCCTTGGCTGAGTTTAATCTCAGGTTTATTAGTAGCCTTGATCGGGCTTAACTTATTATCAAAAATTAAGACGAGGTTGGTAGTTAGGACTGAAGTTTTCAAAAAAATTAAAAGTAAAGTTTTTAATAAAAACTGGTTTCTAAGGACTAAAGTCCTTAATGCGGAATGTGAAGAACCAGTAAATCTTTTGAGTAGAGGAAGTTGGGAGCGAGAATTTAAGCCTGTAAAACCCGATATATCTCACCACTACCACCATCACGGAGACGGCCGGATTCACTCGCATTTGCCGCCCGGTGCTGACGGTGATCCTATTACTTGGAAAAGCTTATTAGCATTGGGAATTTCCGGCGGTTTGTTGCCTTGTCCTTCCGCTTTGGTGATGCTGTTGAGCGCGTCGGCTTTGGGCAATGTTGGTTTGGGAATGACGTTAGTGGTGGCGTTTAGTTTGGGATTGGCTTTAGTGCTGAGTGCGATCGGATTAATCTTAGTTTATGCCAAACGAAATTTTGATAAACTGCCCAAACAGATCACAGCAGTCAAATTTCTGCCTGCGATTAGCGCGATGTTTGTAATGTTATTGGGGTTGGGAATTACCGGACAGGCGATGTTGAAAATATTGGCTGCCAATCAATGGGTAGTTGGCAATGGATAAGCATAAAATTAGGACTCTCCCTCCTAACGGCAAACTTACGAATAAGTCTGATTTTAGATACCCGATTTCTTGAAGAAGCCGGGTATCTGGGTATTCTGTTTTTTAGCCGTTGCTCACTTATCAGGCCGCACTATGTTTATTAATAATTTCGGCTAAATCCGGTACTCCGTTTTCCACGTAAGTCTTAGCTGAGGGGCGGAGTTTGGCATAGGCGCCTTTAACCATCGATCTTGTGCTTTTCTCGACCCTTTTGTCACTTATCTGGAGCAATTCGTCTGCTACTTCACCTTTTCTTTGGGCTAGATATTCTACTGGGTTGCCATTGTTTACGGCTTCAGTCCACATCGGATCGAGTGCGACCGAGATTTCTGGCAGAAGTTGATCGAGGACTTGGGCGCAATAGTCAGCCCGTATCCCCTTGACAGTAGAGTAGGCAGCTTTAAGAGCCAAACCACCCAATCCCGGCGCTGCTGCAACTTGTTGGTCTATCAACTTTACACAGTCATCAACAAAAGTTTCTCTGTGGTTTTCATTCAAGAGAATATCGCTAAGTCCCATTTTCACTTTCCTTGATTTAATAGTCAATGTGCTTATTAGCTTTAAGCTTAATTTGACATCATATATCTATTTTGAGCCTTTACTCAAGGTTTCCCAAGTTTTTTAAGGTTTGAATGTCTCTATAAGACAGCCTGATGTTGAGATTTGTTTAGTATTTTATGGGGATTAATGTTCTATATACTACTAATTATTGGCCTACGGTTTGTAGTAAGGGCTTTAGTCCTTATTAGGTGATATTAATGAGGACTAAAGCCCTGAGTACAAACTGATGAGTTGTGAACACTCACATAAAGAGAAGAACTCGAAAAAAATATTAGAAAGGCTCTGCCTAAGTCCGATCGCATTTGCACGTATGAGCTGGCACGTATCATTAGGATTGGACATTCGGCTGGATGCCTGCAGGTACTGCAACGATCGGAAGTTTCTGGGTTTGAGCCGGCCGATCGCTCGATCGCAATACCAAATTTTTCGGTAACGGCGCGGAAGTGCTTAGTCCGGGAAATATTTGAAGCGATAAGGTTAAGCCGGCAGCTAATAATAGTTTTTCTAACATGGCATTGTCTCCCATACATACGCCCTAGGGCATAATTCCTCTTACACCTACAACATATAAACATCCTCAGTCCCTTGGTGCGATCGCACGGGCATAGTTTAAGTGACATCTATCACCACTGAGCAGGGGGTGATGGGAATAGGGGGTGATGAGAATAGGGGGTGATGAGAATAGGGGGTGTGGGGAAGATTGGGAAATCTTGACTCGCACTTCTGGCGTCAACATCCGTTGAACGTGTTAAATCCTATACACGGCGCATTGCCAAACTTCCCTAAAAATCAAGAATTGTCCTAGAGAAAGAAGCCGTTGAGTCTCTCTCAAAGGTAGAATTAGCGCGTAGAAGTTATTTGACACAGCGGAGGTACCGACAATATGCTTGCATACATTCTGGCGTTGGCGGTCGGTCTAGGCAGCTTCAGTATTTACATGGCGGCCTTCTTTTTTCCAGAAGTGCACCGCAAAAGTGATTTTACGTGGAGCGGGGTAGGGCTTTTTTATGCGTTAATTTTATGGGCTTGTGCGGGACGAATTACTGGTGCTCTCCTGCTTGGTCAAATGGCGGGCGTGGCGATGTTGGGCTGGTTTGCCTGGGAAACTCTGACTTTGCGCCGGCAGGTGACGCCGGTTGCTGAGCAAACGCCGATTCCTCAGTCGGCGAATTTGGCAGCAGCAGGCGTGCCGTTTGCTGGCTTGTTTGCCAAGAAAAAAGAACCCGCAGCAGCGAAAAAACCTAAGTTTGTTCGATCGCCCAAACCGAAAACTGATGTGGTTCCAGCACCCACTCTGGATAAGGGCGAGGTAAAGCTAGAGGAACAGCCAGCGATTCCCCCCATAGCTGAAAGTATTGCTGAAAGTGCGATCGCTCCTGACTTGAAAATCCCCGACTCGAAACCACCTGCAATTGCAGAAATACCAGTGTTTTCAGTCGAAACTCCTGCTGCTGAGACTTCACAACCCCCAACAGAATCAGCAGCCAGCAGCTTCACTCCTCCACCTCTACCTCTAGAAATTTCAGAAATAGCCGTTGCACCAAGTGTGGAGCCAGCAGAGGCTCAGCCAGAACCTCCACAGCAGCCAGAAGCCGATGATTTTGACGAGGAAACAGAATGGAGGACAGCCGTTAAAGAGTCGCAGGCTGCAGCGGCAGCGGCGGCCCCAACTCCTCCTAAACCAGCTAAAAAATCCGGCGGTTTCGCAAGTCTGTTCGGCAATATCAAAAATAGTCTCGGCGGTATGTTGGGAAGAGGTGCGGGTAAAAACAAGTCTGATGCAACTCCGCAGACGCCAAAACCTTCAGTGACTCCAGAATCGATCGCACCTGAATCTCCAATAACGGCAACTCCTGCACCGGCTATCGACCAAATTCTCGAATCCGAATTAGCCCAGGCGGCTGCGGAAGTGGCCGCAGAAAGCAGCAACACTGTTGTGGAAACAAGCCTTGGAGTGCCGTTTCCCACCGATGTTGAAGCAATGGCCGAGTTGATGGCGGCAGACATCGCGAGTTTTGACAAAATAGGGGAAACTCCGATCGAAGATCGATCGTCTGCTGACACCCAGACACCTCTGGCTGCAGTTGGTGAACCGGAAGCAGCAGCCCCTGCTTTATCTCTGGAAACCCAGACACCTCTGGCTGCAGTTGGTGAACCGGAAGCAGCAGCCGGCATACCGGAAGCAGAAGCCCCTGCTTTATCTATAGAAATGACTGTGGTGGAAATGGCAGCGCCTGTAGAGATAGAAATACCGGGAGAACCTGGGTTGAGCGTGCAGGTGGAAACGGTTTCAGTATCAGTGATCTCGATCGAATCTACAGGTGAAGAACTCTCTTCTGAGGCAGAACAAACTGAATTGAGTCCCCCGAATCCCCCCGATCAGAATCTAGTCGAAACTGCTAAACCAACCACTGAATCCAAGTCTGAGAAACTATCCGACGAAGATAAGCCGTCATCTTAAGGCAGAAAACAAAAGGTAGAAACCAGAATTTTTTTTGATTCTGCCTTCTGCCTTCTGCCTTCTGCCTTCTGCCTTCTGCCTTCTTCCTTCTTCCTTCTTACTTTTTACTTTTTACTTCTTCCTTCTTCCCTCTTCCTTCTTCCCTCTTCCTTCTTCCTTCTTCCCTCTTCCCTCTTCCTTCTTCCCTCTTCCTTCTTCCTTCTTCCCTCTTCCTTCTTCCTTCTTCCCTCTGCCTTCTTCCTCCTGCCTTCTGCCTTCTGCCTTCTGCCTTCTGCCTTCTGCCTTCTGCCTTCTTCCTTCTCTTTTAATATTATGAAAGCAATTATGGTCGTGGGAACAACATCTCACGCAGGGAAATCTTTACTCGTGGCAGCTTTGTGTCGAATCTTTTCTCGGCGAGGCTGGCGGGTAACTCCGTTTAAAGGTCAGAATATGGCGCTGAATTCCTATGTCACAGCGGCCGGCGGAGAGATTGGTTACGCTCAAGCAGTGCAAGCTTGGGCTGCGGGCGTCGCACCTTGGGTAGAGATGAATCCGATTTTGCTCAAGCCACAAGGAGACATGACTTCTCAATTGATTGTCAAGGGCCGGGCGATCGCCAATGTGCGAGCATCTCAATATTACGAGCAGTATTTCGATCTCGGCTGGCAAGCTATTCGGGAATCTTTAGAATTTCTCAAGCAAGAATTTGACATGATTGTGTGTGAGGGAGCCGGTAGCCCTGCAGAGATTAATCTCAAACACCGCGATTTAACAAATATGCGGGTAGCTAAATATTTAAAAGCTCGGACTTTGCTAGTAGTTGATATCGATCGCGGTGGTGCTTTTGCTCACATCATCGGTACTTTGGAATTGCTCGATCCAGACGAACGAGCTTTAATTAAAGGATTCATTATTAATAAGTTCCGAGGACAAAAATCTATCTTAGATCCGGGCCTGACTTGGCTAGAAGAAAGGACGGGAATCCCGGTAGTTGGGGTGATTCCTTGGATAGACGAAGTGTTTCCCTCAGAAGATTCTCTCGATTTGCTCGATCGGCGTTCTCCCAATTCTCAAACCGACATAAATATTTCGGTCATTCGCCTGCCCCGAATTTCCAATTTTACCGACTTTGACCCCTTAGAGTCGGAAACTTCCGTCACCGTCAAATATGTCAGCCCAAAAGACCAGTTAGGCCATCCAGACGCCGTGATTTTACCAGGCTCTAAAACTACAATTTCCGATTTGCACGTGCTGCGCCAAACAGGTATGGCAAAAGCTATTCAAAATTATTTAGTAGCTGGCGGTACAGTCATGGGAGTTTGCGGCGGCTTTCAGATGCTGGGACAAAGTATCACCGATAAAGAAGGCATTGAGGGAGAAAAGGGAGAATTTCCAGGATTGGGATTGCTGCCTTTGAAAACTGCGATGGCACCGAACAAAATTGCCCGCCAACGAATCGTAACATCTAACTATCCTCAACCTGGTTTGCCAGTTTCCGGTTACGAAATTCATCAAGGAAAAACGCAAATCCTAGAGTCAGATTTGACTCAACCGCTATTTGACGATGCTAGTTTAGGCATTGTCAATACTTCTCAATCAATTTGGGGTACATACCTGCACGGCATCTTTGACAACGGAGCTTGGCGGCGAGCTTGGTTAAATCACTTGCGGCAGCAGCGGGGACTCCGCGCATTGCCTACAGGTATTCCTAATTACAGAGAACACCGAGAAGCTCTGTTAGACTCTCTAGCAGATACAGTGGAAAAGCATTTAGATATCAAGCATATTTTAGGTTAATTAGTTAACTATTGACTGTTGATTGTTGACTGTTGACTGTTGATTATTTTTTATTAGAGTTGAGGTTCAAATTCAATGACAAAAGTTTGTTTTTTACCAGATAACGTGACAGTTGAAGCTGAACCAGGAGAGCTTTTATTAGATGTAGCCAAACGTGCAGGGGTTTCTATTCCTACTGGCTGTCTCATGGGTTCTTGTCACGCTTGCGAAGTAGAAATTGATCAGGGAGATACAATCTGTGCTTGTATTTCCGGCATCCCTGCGGGGAAAAAGCAAGTGACAATCAATCTGTATGTTGACCCGACTTGGTAATTTGTCAGTTGACGGTTGACGGTTGGCAGTTAGTTGTTGGCATTAGTCATTAGTTAACAGTCAACAGTCAACAGCTAATTCTTTTGCCATTCTTGCTGTTTCTTGCGAGCAGATTGCAGCCATTTTTGGGATTCGGGATAAACCGTTGTGCCGGGTTTGACAGATTCTAATTGATTGATAATTTGTTGCAACTGGCTGAGGGAGGAACCGGGATTTTGAGAATTCACATCTTTTTGCAAGTTGGCCAACAAGCTTTTAGCTTCTTGCAAGGCTTTGGCAGAATCTTTTTCTGCTTCCAGTCTAATCTGGGTAATTCCTAAATTTTTTTGATATTCAGCGAGTTTAGTTTGAGCGTCGAGATAACCAGGGTTATCGACAGAAATCAATTTTAGTCGGTTAATTCCTTCTTGCCACAATTCTGCTATTTGCTCCCACTGTGCGGCGGGATGGGGAGGCTTTTGGGAGGCGACGGCGGCGGAGAGAGCAAATTCTTTAGCAGCTTCAATTAAGTTGTCAGCCTGCACAGAACCGGTGGCGACGCCGCCCATTGCTTGAAAGTCTCTTTCTGCTGCTTTGAGTGTTTTCTTAGCCGTTTCTCCTGCGAGGGTTTCGGCGGGAATTTGATTGAGTTGGTCGATCGCACTTTGCCAATTTACCGTCGCTTTTTGTCTATCCGCAGCAGTTTTGGCTTGCTGATACTCCTGTTTCGCGGCCTTTAGCGTTTGTTCGACTTGATTTAACTGAGTAAAAGCATTTTTTTGCTGGAAAATTTGAGCCTCCATCCGCCCGACATTTTTGCGGGCGGCTTGAAATTCATCGACTGTAAACCGCCAACGGCAGCCGAAAAAAGAGCAGTAGGTTTGTGGATAATAACCTAAAAACCAAACTGGCAAGGCGTCGAGGTGTTTTTGCGCCTCTTTTGCTTTAATTTCGCCCAAGTCAAAATCAGCGACAGCCGTGGCTTTATTCACCAGTTGATCGGATTGTTCCACAAGCGCGATCGCCTGGCGGTAATTGTGATCCATACTCATAAAACTCGGCAGCAATAATATCGGCATTGTTTTCGCCACGGGCCAGCGAATCATGGGAAAAGGTAGGTTAATCAGCCAAATTATCCCCGCAGCACTTCCCAGCAAACTCCCAGCAAAGATGATTTTACCAAACAATCCGGGCGGGCGGTTGGCTTTGACGGCTGCTTTGAGAGCTTGTTCGCTGAAGTTGGGAAATTCGTCTTTGAAGGTATCGCGGATTTCTTCTGTTGAGGCGAAAGTGCCGTTTTGCAAGCGTAACTTCTCCAACCGCTTGATTACCATCCGTCGGTAGACATCACCCGCTAGACTATCAGCCGCCGCACACTTGTCAACTTCGGCCCGCAAAATTTCAAAAGCTCGATCGGTAAGACGCGCCATAAAACTCACCTATTCCCTTTTAATTATTTTACAGGTTCCCGTGTAAATAATTGTTAAAATATATAAAGCCCACATCAAATATCCGAATTAATTTCATGCCGACTGCTTTAATCACCGGTGCTTCTGGCGGAATTGGTGCAGCCTTTGCCGCCGAATTAGCGAAACGCCAGCACAATCTAATCTTGGTAGCTCGATCCGAAGACAAATTGCAACAGCTAGCTGCTCAACTGCAACAGGAATTCAAAGTTCAGGTAGAAGTAATCGTGCAAGATTTGAGCGCACCGGGCGCTGGAACTGCTGTATTTGAGACGGTTCTTAAAAAAGGTTGGACGGTTGATTTGTTGGTGAACAATGCGGGTTTTGGGGATTACGGTGTTTTTGCCGATCGCCCGCTTGCGAAACAACTACCAATGGTGCAACTAAATATTGTAGCATTAGTGGAACTCTCGCACTTATTTTTGCAGGGAATGCGGCAGCGAAAATCAGGAAGTATCATCAATGTTGCCTCCATCGCAGCTTTTCAACCGATGCCCTACTTGTCGATGTATGCAGCGACTAAAGCTTTTGTTTTAAGTTTCAGCGACGCACTTTGGGCGGAAAACAAAGATTTAGGAATTCGCGTTTTGTGCCTTTGTCCAGGGCCGACCGAATCGGACTTTTTCGCAGTAGCTGAATTTCCGAAATCAATGGCATCCAGCAGCGGGCAAAAACTCGTTCCCGCAGCGGAAGTAGTGCGAGATGCTTTGAAAGCTTTAGACAAAAATGAGTCTAATGTTGTGACAGGGGGAATTCCCAATCAAATTATTGCAAATATGCCTCGATTGATGCCGCGAGAACTTTTGGTGAAGTCGGTAGAAAAGGTGTTTCGGGCGAAAGCGTAATTACGAAGGAAGTCGTCTACGGGATTTAACGGATTTAACCGAGGTGGGTTCTAGGAAAGTTCGGCAACAGATTGTATACGAGATTTAACCCATTTAGCCGAGATAGGGAAAAAGGAACAGGGAAAAAAATTCCCAATTCCCAATTCCCAATTACTAATTCCGAGAATTACAAATACCGAGTTAACTGGACTCGATAGCGTTCTTTTTTAGTAACAGCAACTTCCCCAATTTCCAATCTTCCCTTGCCCGTAACAGCAATTAAATCTCCCGACTTGACATTATAACTAGCTTGAGTAACGTCTTTCCAGTTAACTCGCACGTCACCGCTGCCAATTAAATCGGCCATTTTGCTGCGAGACATTGCGAATCCAGCCGAAGCGACAGCATCCAATCTCATGGATGCTTCCACGGTTGTCATTTCTTTCTTTTTGGGTTCTCTAATTTTGAGTTCACTCAACTCAATGCGGCGCGTTTGTACAGGAACCGATCGCACTTGCTGCAAACTCATCTCCAAATACTCTACCATCTCCGGCATGACAATGGCTTGCGCGCCGCGTTCTCCCAAAACAATCACATCGCCAGTTTTCTCGCGGACAATTCCCGTACCCAACATCGCCCCCAAAAAGTCGCGGTGAGAAGCTGTATCGAACAAGAAATTGCCAGCGATTTCTACCGCAGCAACGTTAACGCTACCAGAGTCGATCGGGATATCCGATCGCGCGATCGCAATTCTTTGTCTTTCAGCTTGCGGGTAGCCGCCCCAAGCCACTAATTCCACGTCTGTTAAGCGCTTAAATACCGTCAGAGTGTCCGCCAATTCTGGAGGCGACAGAAAATCAGTCAGAGTAACTTCCCAAGTTTTAATTGCTTGTTCCGCTTGGTCGATCGCCCGCGCCACACAGTCGCGGTTTTCAATGCCTTTTAACAGTTCTTCTCTTGGTAACATTAGTCAATTTTAGAGTCTAATTTGAAATTGCAAAAGCTTGCTGTAACTAAAAAGTCTACTTTTTTGACAGTCGCACTAACTTAATTATAGTCTAAAATCATCAAATAACGATTTTATGATTTTAGTTGCTGGTAAAGCTGATAGGATGAGCACTATTATTGTACCAAATCGATGAAGTCTTCGAGTTAAAGTTTTTGCAAGAGTTCGATCGAGTATGGCAGCAAAATTGTCCACTCAACTACTTATTTTTCTTCACCCGCAAATACAGTTCTTCCATCGCCTCAATAAACGAACCATCCTTGTGCCAAAACTGTGGAAAATCTCCCTGTTTCTTCACCACGATCGCACTTACCCCACTTGGCGCTGCCACCTCAATCGTCTGCGGTAATCGCTTCGCACCATGCCAAAACTCTTTCAGGCTGACCGTTTGCGCCTCACTGGCGATCGCCCGCGTGTAATAGGAATCCACCGCCACAGGGGCCGCTGCATCCGCCGTTAACTCGGCAGAAAGCGCCATTCCCAAAGGCGTTTTTGCCAATTCGCGGTGCAGCACTTCCTTAGAAAGCCCCCGTAATTCAAACAGTAAAAATGGATCTTTGTCCAATTCGGCCGCCACCAAATAATAAACTCCGGCAATATGTTTGCAGGGATTGCTATAGTCTGGGCAAGAGCAAGTAGTCTTAAAGTCCTCGCGGCTGCTGGGTAAAAGGTGCAATCCTAGGGGTGAGAAAGCATTTTCAATGTTGTCGGGCATTTCGTTGAGCAGCAGCCGAGAAATGAAGCTGGCTTTTGATGCCATTTGGGCGATCGCCATTTGCCACTTTTCCTGACTAATTGGCTCAAACTCAATTTGAGTTGTGTACAGAGGCTCCTTATAAACCCCAAAATAAGGATTAACCGAGCCTCTCACCTGTGCCATCACTAACCCATCATTCATGCCAAAGCTTTTTACCTTGCCGTTTCGTGCATAGGAACGTCCCCTTCCGAGTCGTCCATAATCTGTCAATCTTTCTAACGCATCGATAAATTTATTGCCCCACCAAGTTCGAGTAAATTGTGACATATTTTTTGGTTTCTCCTAATCTAGAACCGCATTTTTATTGAGCCTAATTAATTTCTTAAATGCCTCATTATCCAACTCAGTCAACCACGACTCATCCGCACCAATAATTGACCCTGCCAATTTCTTTTTGTCCTCAATCATTTGGTCAATCTTTTCTTCCAAAGTGCCAATTGCCACAAACTTATGCACAAACACATTTTTTTCCTGTCCAATCCGAAACGCCCGATCCGTCGCCTGATCTTCCACCGCCGGATTCCACCAGCGATCGAAATGGAACACGTGATTGGCTTTTGTCAGCGTAATTCCCACGCCGCCCGCCTTCAGTGACAAAATAAATACCGAAGGTTCAGACTCTGGATCTTGAAACTCTGAAATCATCCGTTCCCGTTTTTCGCGACTGGTTCCCCCGTGGATGTAGTAAGTGTTGTAATGTAGCGTTTGTTTAATATATTTTTCCAACGCGCTTCCCAGTTCTGTAAACTGCGTAAATACCAATAAACTTTCGCCTTCTGCTTTGACTTCCTCAATCATCTCGATCAGCCGTTCCAGTTTGTGCGATCGCTCTGGTGTAAACTCACTTTCATCTTGCAAAAACTGGCGCGGATGGTTGCAAATTTGCTTCAGCTTCAGCAGTGTCGCCAAAATCATCCCCTTGCGCTTCATCCCTTCCGCCGCGTCAATTTCTTCTTCTACCTCTTTCACAATCGCTTCATAAAGCGAAGCTTGCTCGCGGGTGAGATTGCAGTAGAGTTTTTGCTCAACTTTGTCGGGGAGATCCTGAATAATCGACTTATCGGTTTTCAGGCGCCGGAGAATAAAGGGTTCCACTAATTTTTTGAGCGCGGCTGATTGTGTGCGACTCCCATTTTTTTGAATCGGGATCTCAAACAACTTCCGAAACTGTGCCTCTTTGCCCAGATAGCCCGGATTGAGGAAATTAAAAATTGACCATAAATCCAGCAATCGATTTTCTACGGGTGTTCCAGTCAATGCCAGTCTATGGGTAGCGGGTAACTTTAAAATCGCCTTGGTTTGCGCCGCTTTCGGATTTTTAATATTCTGGGCTTCATCAATTACCACGCGATGCCACGCTACGCTGCTCAACAGCTTCTCATCTTTTCGCACCAAGGTAAAGGAAGTAATCAACATATCGCAATCTTGGACGGCGGCTTTAAATGCTTTGGCATCTTGCAAACGTTGAGGGCCGTGGTGAATCAGCGATCGCAATTCTGGAGCAAACTTTTCCATTTCCTTTTGCCAGTTACCAACTACGGAAGTTGGCGCAATTAGCAGCGTGGGTAGAACCGAAGGTGCGATCGCTTTTTCTGTCTTTTTTTCTATCTCTTTTGTAGTAGATAAAACTTCCCGCTCTTGCAATAATCGAGCAATTACCTGCGCCGATTTACCCAAACCCATATCATCGGCAAGACAGCCATTTAATCCCAAGCTTTCTAAATAACTCAACCAAGAAACGCCGCGCTTTTGGTAATCCCGTAACTTGCCCTGAAACTTTGCTGGATCTGCAATTAACTCTAACCGACTCTTATCGTGCAGCTTCTCCAACATATCCGATAAAGCCCGATCGCGCTCCACCTCTAACTCTTCACTAGCTTCTCCTTCTGCCGTCAACTTCATAAAGTCAATCAAGCTGACATCGGGATTCTCTTCGCGATGTTTTTGCCAAAAACTCAGCATCTCCTGCATTTTATCTTTGTCCAGTTCCATCCATTGTCCTCGGAACTGCACCAGCGGTGTTTTGCTATTAACTAACGCCTGCCATTCTTGTTCGCTAACTCGTTCGCCCCCGATCGCCAATTCATACTGATATTCCACCAAGGAATCCGCCGAAAACAATCCTTTGCCCTTGATTGCAGCACTCTTGCTGCCCTTCCCTTTGACTTGCAGGCGAATCTTCGCCCGCTGCCGTCCCTTCGGCGTCCACCAAGCGGGGACAATCACTTTGTATCCGGCATCTTCTAATACCCAAGCGGACTCGCTGAGAAAGGTGAAAGCATCATCTAAGCTGAGGGTAATGTTAACGGGTTTGTCGGTTTCTAGCCCTTGCCAAAGTTGGGGATAAATGCGGGCAGCGTAGCCGAGATTTGTCAGCAAATGTTGCTCAAAGTTGTCTCCGAATTGTGTTTGCAACTGTTTTTGTTGAGTCGATCGCGATCGCCAATAATCCTGCAACGGCAGCCGCAGAGATGGGTCTTTTTTCGCAGCCACCTGAAACTCTAAAACCCAAGGCTGTTCGGGGTTTTCGGGGGATTGTAGTTGAAAGCAGAGGGAGAATGAGTCAGCAGATTGATTGCGCGTAATACGATCGCGCCAGGTTTGCCATTGCCGGTATTGTTCAAGGCTTACTCGCGCGATTTTTTGTGTTTGGTTGAGGCAGATTTGCAGTAAAGAATCCGCAATCTTATTTTCAAACGATGCTGGGATGGGGGTTTGAGTGACAATTTCCGCGATCGCACACTCGGAAAAATGCCGCAGCAACCGTTCGCGATCGTAGAATTTTGGTGTATCTTGTAGCTGGATCTTCCGAAAACCGGACACACAAACTAAAGGCATCCATTCAACATAGCGTTGTAAATCAGTTTCGTACTGTGTTGAAACAATTTCCCATCCCGGATAAATCTCAAAGCTGGGTGCAATTTTGGCAGGTGTTTTTGGAGTTTTTGCAGTTGTTTTGGTTTTTGTCTCGCCCGCTTTCTTACGCCCGCGCGTGGCTTTCTCAGCGGGTTCGGATGTTTCGATGGGTGCGATCGCGATCGGAGCAGTTTCTCGATAGCGCAACGCCGGAATATAATGATCTTTCAGAACAATTTGCTTAAAATTTTGGGTGTAGTGATACCAAAATAGTAAGTCTGAACCAAACTGAACTTCTGCTAAATCGTAGAGTGCCAAAAAATGCAGATCGTTCAATACTTTAGTCAAAGTGTGGGTGGCGATGGACACACAATCAACTTCCCAATACTCCAACTCAAATGTTTCGGGTAACTCTGTCTCTAAATATCGTGCTAGTTCTAAAGATGGCAACGGCTGGCTGTCGGCAGTGGGCAGTAAAAAATACCGAGGGGCGATCGCGTATTCTCGCCCCATCGCACTTGTATTGCTGACTGGTTGCAGTTGAATCCCGGCTTCTTTCGTTAGAAACTCTCTTAACTGTGCCGTCTCCAATTGTCGGGGATGAACCTTAGCAGGCTGTTTTTTCTTTTCAGTGGTTTCAACCCAAATATAAAACGTTCCAGGTTGAATAAAATTCTCTTCTGCTTGAGGAATCCAAGTCCCGTGGAGGATTTTCATAGGTCATACCAAACGCAACCTTTGGCAGCCTATCATATCATGAATGAGTGGGAAAAGATAACTGCGTCCAAATATTACACGAGTTGAATGTCAACTGTTAACTGTTAACAGTTGACATTCAACTGTTAACAAACAAATAACTAAGTCTCTGTATAACCTTGGATATTTTCCGGTTTAAACTGCTGCAAAATCTTCGCAGCTTTCCCAGTCAAATCATCAGTACCCTTAACCGCAATCAAAAATTTACCCGCATTCAAACGGTTGCGGTAGGGCAAAGCATCGCCGCTACCAAAAGCCATACCGCCGGCGCCTCCAACAAACACACTGCCCATTGCAGCGGCGATCGCACCGAGTACGCCGCCGATCGCGTGATCGCCAATTTCCCCCGCCCAGGCAAAAGTCTTCAACTCAGTAATCAAGCTGAAAGTAACCCCAGCAATAAAGCCAAAGGGAATCAGCCAAATAGCCATGAGTTTAGCTTGTTTCTTCGCTTGCTGGTTCGGGTCGATCAAGCCAAATTCATCAGCAGTTTTGTAGCCGCGGCCCAAAATACTCACTTGCTTCATAGGCAAGCCTTCTTTTTCCAGAGCACAGTAGGCAGCTTCGGCTTGAATTCGATCGGGCAGTACGGCGATAAGATAATTCATTAGAAAACAATTCCTGATAGTTAGGCTTGAATAGCCAAAGTCTATTATAGACCGAAAAGACATACTAGCTAAGCACTTGGGGGATTTTCAGACGGTCAGAGAGTCCGATCGCCCGCAAAGCTAAAATATTTCATGCAAAAAACGGCCGACCTTGACCGAATACAGATACAATTCAAACTGCACAAAGGCAAGCTTGAGCTGAGCTGTTAGATACTGCTCTAAGTGTAAGTCTCAACTTTGAGCTCGCCAACGCTCGGTCTATTTTTACTATTGCACTCAATTGCTTGCTATGCCTAAAGTTCTAGTATCCGATCCGATCGACCAAGCCGGAATTGACATCCTCTCCCAAGTCGCGCAAGTTGACGTAAACACAGGACTCTCAGCCGAACAACTGGTAAAAATTATTCCAGATTACGACGCTTTGATGATCCGTTCTGGCACCCAAGTTACCAAAGAAATCATAGAAGCCGGGAATTCACTTAAAATTATCGGCAGAGCCGGCGTCGGCGTAGATAATGTCGATGTACCCGCCGCTACCCGCAAAGGAATTGTAGTCGTCAATTCCCCCGAAGGCAACACGATCGCCGCCGCCGAACACGCGCTTGCCATGATGCTCTCGATGTCCCGCCACATCCCGGAAGCTAACGAATCCGTCAAAGGTGGTAAATGGGAACGCAACCGCTTTCTCGGCGTAGAAGTTTACAAAAAAACCCTCGGCATCGTCGGTTTGGGCAAAATCGGCTCCCACCTCGCCGCCGCAGCCAAAGCAATGGGCATGAAACTGCTGGCCTACGATCCCTTCATTTCGACCGAAAGAGCCGACCAGTTGGGCTGCCGCTTGGTAGAACTCGAACTGCTGATGCGCGAATCCGACTACATCACCCTGCACATCCCCAAAACGCCGGAAACCCTGCACTTAATTAACGCTGAAGTGCTGTCGAAAATGAAGCCCACGGCCCGCATCATAAACTGCGCCAGAGGCGGCATCATCGACGAAGCAGCCCTCGCAGAAGCCATCAAATCAGGTCAGATCGCCGGCGCAGCTTTGGACGTTTACGAACATGAACCCCTCGAAGCTGATTCCCCGTTGCGGACTGTCGGCCAGAACATCGTGCTGACGCCCCACTTGGGAGCATCCACAGCGGAAGCTCAGGTGAATGTGGCGATCGATGTTGCTGAACAAATCCGCGATGTACTGTTGGGGCTGCCCGCGCGATCGGCTGTTAACATACCAGGAATTTACCCAGACTCGATCGAAAAACTCAGACCCTACCTGCAACTCGCCGAAACCCTCGGCAACCTCGTCAGCCAGCTAGCCGGAGGCAGAGTCGATTACCTCAACGTCCAACTGCAAGGCGAATTAGCCAGCAACCAAAGCCAGCCCGTAGTCGTCGCCGCCCTCAAAGGCCTGCTCTCCCAAGCCCTGCGAGAGCGCGTTAACTACGTCAACGCCAGCATTGAAGCCAAAGAACGCGGAATTCGCGTCGTCGAAACCAGAGACGCCTCGATTCGCGACTACACAGGCTCCCTGCACCTCTCGGCTAAGGGAACTCTCGGCGAACACACCGTGACAGGTGCAGTCCTCGGCGAAAGCGAAATTCGGATTACCAGCGTTGACGATTTCCCCGTCAACGTTTCCCCCACTCACCATATGCTGTTTACCTTGCACCGCGATATGCCGGGGATTATTGGCAAAATTGGTTCCCAATTGGGCAGTTTTAATGTCAATATTGCCAGTATGCAAGTAGGCCGTAAAATCGTGCGAGGCGATGCGGTGATGGTTTTGAGCCTCGATGACCCTCTACCAGAGGGGATACTGGCCGAGATCCTAAAAGTTCCGGGAATTCGGGATGCTTACACGGTAAATCTTTGACGGATTTAGGAGTTTAGATTTTGGATGCCAGGGCTGATAATTGGTAATGGGTAATTGGTCATTGGTCATTGGCCTGAAAGCGGGAATTTTTCTATTAGCCAATCCTCCTTCCTCACTCTCCAGTTCCCAGTCTCCAGTTCCCCTGGGCCAATCTAAAATCTAAAATCTAAAATCTAAAATTGTATGGCACATAGCTGGTGGGAAATTAGAATTCTTTGCGATCCGGCGCTGGAAGATATCATCTTTTGGCGTCTGGAACGATTTAACTGTCAGGGAACTGCTACTGAGATCAAAAGCAATTCCTGCCTGATGTCGGCTTATTTGCCCGAAGAACAGGCAGGATTGCTGGATTTGGCCGCTCTGTCTCTGTGGCTGCGCCAAGATGCTCTGTGTGCAGGTTTGCCCCTACCTGCGATGCAGTGGGATTTGATTGAAGACGAAGACTGGGGCAGCACTTGGAAGGAGCACTGGCAGCCTCAAGAAGTGGGCGATCGCTTTTTAATTAACCCGGCCTGGCTGCCCTTACCGACTGATACTGATCGCATTATTTTGCGTTTAGATCCCGGTGTGGCTTTCGGTACAGGTGCTCACGCCACTACTCAACTGTGTCTGGAGTCGCTGGAAATGCGTCTCGGTTTTGATGACAAAGAGTGCATCGTTGCTGATATCGGCTGCGGATCGGGTATTTTGTCGATCGGCGCGGTGTTGTTGGGCGCTACAAAAGTTTACGCTTTGGATACTGATCCTTTGGCAGTGCGATCGACCATTAGCAACAGACTACTCAACCGCGTTAATTCTCAGCAGTTGGTTGCAGAGCTCGGCAGTATCGATCGCTTGAAAGAAATGGTCGATGAGCCGATCGACGGTTTGATCTGCAACATTTTAGCAGAAGTAATCATTGATTTAATCCCGCAGTTCACTGCAATTAGCAAACCCACTACTTGGGCCGTGCTCAGCGGCATTTTGCTCGAACAAGCTAAGCCAATTGCTGACACTCTAGAACAGCACGGCTGGATTGTGGCTACTCTGTGGAAGCGCCAAGATTGGTGTTGTTTTAATATTCGGCGGAGTTAACAATATGGTAATTGCTAATTCCTAATTGCTAATTGGTAATTTTGAGTTCATGTTTCATCTTTGGGAAGTGAATTTAAATAAATCTCGCACCTGAAAATAAACCGCGCCAGCCCAGTAAAAACCATTCACCAAAATCAACAACGTTTTTCCAGTATAAGAATTAACAAAACCAAAAACGCGGTAAGTTGAGATCAGCACTAACAACATTTCCACTAGAGAAACAATAGACCCATAGTGCTTCCTATCCCAATAAGAAAACGGACTGATAAAACGGTAATTGCTGAACGGAAAAAAGTGCCGGTGAGCGTCGTCATTGTGGACAGGCAAATCTCCCAGAGAGTGTAGTATCATGCTGATAAACAGAATTTGCACACTTGGCCAGCCAAAGTAATAAGCAATTAGCAAACCAATAACCGCCAGGGGAATTGAATGAAACAGAGCCACAATATTTTGCACAAAAGGCTCATAATATGCTTCTGACCAAATTGTAGCTGCGGGCAAGCGAGCAATGTATTTCGCCCAAAAGTAAAATAAAAATATCGGAATATCCGGCAAAATTCCGCCGATCGCAATAATGAGATTAGCTTGTGGCAGTTGCGGTTTGCCGAGAATAGCGAGATTGATAATAGCGTGGCTGGGAGTCTTCATAGGTAGGGTGCGTCAACTACGATTATCTTATTCATAATTAATCAGATATGAGCTGACGCACCCTACGTGTGAGATAATTGGCTCCTGCTACAAGTGAGGTTGCAGTCGATCAATCAACTGCGCCGCTTGCAGCACTCCCTCAATGCGATCGACCTCAGCGCCATTTTTGAACAACACCAAAGTCGGCAAAGCATAAATGTGATACTGCGACGCCAACTGTTCGTACTTATCGGTGTCAATTTTGACAACCATGAGCTTGTCTTTCATCTGACCGCTCACTTGCTCCAAAATCCCTGCCATCATCTGACAAGGCCCGCACCAAGTAGCATAAAAATCTACTAACACCGGCAAGTCAGAGCCCGATACTAACTCATCAAAACTGCTGAACTGTTTTTGAACTGCCATAAGACAAAATAATTTTTTTGGTTCTGGCTCGATTTTAGTGCAAAATTCTCTGGTAGATTGCGAGGATACAATTATGGAACTATTGCCAGAGACTTTTCAGAGATTGCAGGGTCAAGTTGCTGTCGTGACCGGTGCGTCGCGGGGAATCGGCCGCGCCGTTGCTTTAACACTAGCAGCAGAGGGCGCTAAAGTCGCCGTCAACTATGCGAGTTCGAGTGCTGCTGCTGATGAGGTCGTAGCAGAAATAGTCGCAGCAGGAGGAGAAGCTGTCGCACTTGCAGCAGATGTCTCGAAAACTGACCAAGTAGATTTACTCACCAGTAATGTCATGGAAAAATGGGGACGGATTGACATTTTGGTGAACAATGCCGGCATTACTCGCGATACTTTGCTGCTGCGGATGAAGGTGGAAGATTGGCAAGCGGTAATTGATTTGAATCTAACAGGCGTGTTTTTGTGTGCGAAAGCTGCCAGTAAAATTATGCTGAAACAGCGAAGCGGCCGAATTATTAATATTGCTTCAGTTGCTGGGCAAATGGGCAATCCGGGACAAGCTAATTACAGTGCGGCGAAGGCTGGGGTAATTGGGTTTACTAAAACTGTGGCGAAAGAGTTGGCGAGTCGCGGGATTACTGTGAATGCGGTTGCACCGGGTTTTATCACTACAGATATGACTAAGGATGTCAAGTCTGAGGAGATTTTGAAGTATATTCCGCTGGGGAGATACGGGGAAGTTGAGGAAGTTGCGGGGATGGTGAAGTTTTTGGCGGCAGATGCGGCGGCGGCTTATATTACCGGGCAGGTTTTTAATGTGGATGGGGGGATGGTGATGGCTTAGGATTTGGGGATTTTTTTAACCGCAGATATCGCACAGGCAAGATGCCTGTGCCACGATGAAAGCGGATATTTGCGGTTAATAATTACTTTAAGGCAGCACGCAACTGACTGAGGACTTTTTTGTATTTGGCAAGGCGTTGAAAATCTGCGTCTGTCGGATTGGCGATGCGACGAAGATCGAGGTTATGAGTAACATCAGCGATTTTAACTCGCAGTGCGATCGGGTTGGCAATCACACGTTCTAAATAAGCTGCATAAGCTTCTCCTTCTATTTTGGTAATCGCCTCGATCGCCGATACGATAACTTCAGGAAAACCTTCGCTTTTAAGTTGCTCAAGTGTAAGTTCAGAATCTTCGACCGCATCGTGTAGAACCGCTACGATTTTTTGCTCTAGAGAATTTACATTTTCCATCACAAATAGCGGATGATCGAGATAGGGATTGCCTGCCTTATCAACCTGCCCCTCATGAGCTTTAGCGGCGATCGCGATCGCCCGCTGTAATAATAATTCGTACTTGGAATTCGTATTTAACAACATAGTACAGAAGTTCTCTATTAAAGTTTCAGTACCCTCGCGGGGAAAACGTAGTGTGGGAGTTTTTATTTTAAATATTTCTGCAACAACTTCCAAGCCATTTGAGTACCTTCCCCTGCGTTGACTTTTTCAAAATCTACATCTTTTCTCAAAACTACCAAACCCACACCTTCTTTGATTTCTATTTGATCACAATCGCTAACTCTAGCCAAAAAAAGGTGGTTATTTTGTAATATTTTTCTATCATTTTGAGTTTTTTGGTGAGTAAAAGTTGTGATAAACTCCATTTTGTAATAATTGGTTTTTAGGCTAGTTTCTTCCTCCAATTCTCGCACTGCTGCCTGCTGTGGACTTTCTCCAATGTCCACGCCACCACCAAAAGTAGAAAGCATTCCTTGACTGGCAATACCTGGAATATTATCTCGCAGTTGTGCCCCAATCTGACCGTTGGGGAGCATGAGAAAAATGCGAACTATTGACTGAGGAATATTCATGTTATCGATGGAATAACAAAATTAAAAGGAGTTGCTCTATAGTTTTTTGATTTGACGCCAAATTTTCCTAATCCAATTGTACAGCGCAGCATACAAAGCCCGCAACTTATTGACAAAACTTTGCCCAAGAGAACGTGTCCTTACCTGGGAAATCTCCTGGATTTCCACGGGCAGCGGTGGCATCGCCACTATTTCATAGAGCGGATATTCGCCGCTTTTTCCCGGAATTTCAACTAATAGGCACCGATCGACGATCGCCAATTCCTTAACTTCCTGATAAGTCTCCTCGGAAATCAATAAACTCGTTCCTACTTGCTTGTTAGCAGCCTCGATCCGGCTGGCCAAATTTACTGCATCCCCGATCGCCGTAACTGTCTGACTCTTCGACGCGCCCAAATTCCCAACAACCACCAAACCGCAGTGAATGCCAATCCCAATCCGCAACTGGTGACGGTATAAAGTCTCAAAATAGGGATTGAGTTTCTCTAGTTCCTCCAGCATCTCCACCCCAGCCCTTACCGCTTGTTCCGCCGCCTTGTCGGGATTTTCCAACCCAAACAGCGCCATAAAACCATCTCCCATATAATTATTAATCATGCCGCCATTGCGGTTGATTACATAACCCATTTTTTGAAAATAGCGGTTTAAAACATAGATTACATCATAGGGCAACAGGGATTCTGCAAACGCAGTAAACCCTCGAATATCGGCAAACAAAATTGCAATTTTTTTCTCTTGACCCACAGGAGTAGAAATTGACTTTCCGGCCATTTCGTCGTTAAATGATTCCAAGTCTTCAGAATCGATCGCCAATCGCCGCAAAATCACCTTGCCGCCCGCAACCTGTGTCTGACAAGCCAGCCTAATTTCCGGTTCTAAACGCAATTTTTTGGCAAGTTCCTCTTCCGGCGAAGTGCGCGGAGAGCAAAATTCCAAACCTTCGACAATCAATACCCGGCAAGTCGAACACCGGGCGCTACCGCCGCAGATGTGAGTGTGGGGAATGTCGGCACGCAGGGAAGCTTCGAGAATTATATCGTCGTCGTCTATCTCGATCGTGCGATCGTCCGGCAGATAGTGAATCTGTGGCATATGTGGCGCGTCTAGCTAATTAGCGAGGAATCTCGCGGACATCTGTTATTGCAGCGAACCTGTATGCAAACCCGGTTTCTCAGCATCTTTTTTGCATCCCCTGATTCCTTAACTATAAGGCGCGATCGGCATTTGCTTCTCGTTTCGTCAGCTCAGCCGCTAAACTGACACCACTTTAAAAAAAGAATACCACTCTAGGCAATAGTCCAACTCTTAGCCGATCATTCATTCTCTATTCTCAAATCTAAAATGGTATAACTGAGCACTAAAACCGCCATCGCACCGTGAAAGTACCCCCTTTCAAGCTGTGGAGTTAATCTAAAATTTAAAATCTAAGATCTAAAAGGGACTGACATAATTCTTAATAAAATTAAGATCGCCCAAAGCCCTATAAATCCGTTATCAAATCCCCTTCAACCGCCATATATTTTTATGATTTTGCGAAGTTTTGCTGTGCAAACCTTACTTGGCAATAGTTTCAGCTTTTTGGCTCTCTAACCACCAGCCAATTTTCGTGAGATAGAATAGCATCATCTTTAAAACCTGTATAACCATGACTTCATCAACAGCCCTACAAAACATCGAAAACCACATTCCCATCGTGGGAGATGTACATAGCAAAAGTCCGATCGCCTACGGAGCAACCCGCCTCGCAGTCAGTGCAGTTAACGCCGTGCAAATGGCAGTAGCAGAGTCTTACATCAACGGATTAGAAGTCCCAGATTCAGTATTGCGATCGCTTTTTGATACCTGTATGCCCGTCTTTTTTAAGCATTTCCCGTCCCTGCTTGCACCCTACGAATGGGTACTAACAGAAACAGACCATACAGCCGAAGGGTCGCGGGATTTAATGAAGATTCAGTACGACTTACCTCAAGCAATGCTGAATCCGATGTTAGGCGATGGAAAACTCATTTATCCTAAATACAGCATGGGATTGTGGGAAAAAGGAGCCGCCAACCTAGAACAATCGCAAATGCAGATGATTGATGATGTGATTGAAAAGCTAGAGATTCAGGATGGCGACAATATTTTAGACTTGGGCTGCGGTTGGGGTTGCGTTCCCAATTACATTCTTTCCAAATTCCCCAATGTCCAGTCTACTGGCATTAACCTCAGCCACCACCAATGCGAGTATATGCGTCAGAAGATGCAAGACCCCGAAAGCTACCTTAGTTCAGGTCGATTTACCCTATATGAAGGCGATTTGAACGACGCCAACTTCGAGACAAAATTTGACAAAATTCTCTCCATCGGAGTTTTTGAGCATGTAGGCAATTTAACGAAAGCTTTCCAAAAGCTGGCATCTTTCCTGAAGGATAACGGCAAAGTTTTCATTCACATCATCACAGTTCGCACTCCCAACAATATATCCAGCGTTTTCACCCACAAATATATTTTCCCCCACGGCCGTTACTGGAAATACGATGCAGTTCCCAGTCACAACAAAGACCTCAAAACAATTCAAAGATGGTATCTCAACGGATACAATTACTCCACAACCTTTGCTAAGTGGCTGAAAAACTTTGACGATTCTCAGGCAATAGTCAAAGATTTGGACTACGGCATCGACTATGCCAAATTTCGTCGCATCTGGCGGTTTTACTTGATTTGGTTTGTGTCTAATTTCGCGAGTTGCGACGGCGAATATAACGGCAACGGTCAATATTTAATGACTCATGCCTAATCGCTCATCACTAGACCAAGCTCAAAAAACCGAACACCCCGAACCCCGACTTCTTTGAGAAGCCGGGGTTCTCAAGTGCGACCTACTTATCTAGATAATGAAACCGCCCTATGTGGATTGAGGGCGATCTAGAAGTGTTGCATTCTTTTGAGAAATTTGTCTGAGTTTAAAAAAGTCCGGAATCAGATGATCGATCGGTGAATAAGACCTATATCAAGCATGAACCCGCACAATACTTTTTAAATTCCATCGTCGATCAGTAGTGATGATGTCCGATATTTTACTACAAAAAGAGAGTTGATTTATACAATGGTAGACAATATGAAACCTTCTCTTCCTCAAGACGACCCCAACCAAGAACAGCGCCAAGATTCCTTGAATCGTCAGCAACAAGCTTATCAGTTTGACTATGAGAGTTTATCACCTTTGGCATTATTGAAAGATGTGCCCGCAGTCGAGAACTTTTCGAGCAAGTATATTGGAGAGCGGATACTAGCAACATCGGAACTTCCCGGAAATATGTTGGCGGCCGATTCGAGAAGTTTTCTCGATCCTCTCGACGAGCTCCAAGACTATGAAGATTTCTTTACTCTGCTGCCGCTACCTGCTGTTGCCAAAATCTACCAAACCGATCGCTCTTTTGCAGAACAGCGCCTGTCTGGAGTAAATCCGATGGTGCTTCGTTTGTTAGATGCCGGCGATCCTCGGGCGCAAACACTGGCACAAATTTCCAGCTTTCACCCATTATTCGATCTGGGTCAAGAGTTGCAACAAAAAAACATTTACATTGCCGATTATACGGGTAGCGACCAACACTATCGCGCGCCTTCAAAAATTGGAGGCGGCAGCTATGAAAAAGGCAGAAAATTCTTGCCAAAACCGCGAGCTTTTTTCGCTTGGCGGTGGACGGGAATCCGCGATCGTGGTGAAATGACACCGATTGCCATTCAACTAGATCCCACGCCAGGTAGCCATGTCTACACCCCATTCGATCCTCCTGTCGATTGGCTGTTTGCGAAACTCTGCGTGCAAGTAGCAGATGCCAATCACCATGAAATGAACTCGCATTTAGGTCGAACTCATCTGGTGATGGAACCAATCGCGATCGTCACCGCCCGACAGTTGGCTAAAAATCACCCCCTTAGCCTGCTGCTGAAACCGCACTTTCGGTTTATGTTGACTAACAACGAGCTGGCACGTTCTTATTTGATCGCTCCGGGCGGGCCAGTCGATGACTTGCTAAGCGGTAGCTTGCCAGAGACAATGGAAATAGCTAGAGAGGCTTGCAGTAACTGGAGTCTGGATCAATTTGCCTTCCCAACCGAACTGAAAAATCGGGGCATGGACGATCCAAATCAACTGCCTCACTATCCTTACCGAGATGATGGATTGCTGCTGTGGAATGCGATCGAAACCTTTGTATGTGGCTATCTCAAATTCTTTTACCCGACAAATGAAGCACTCGTCCAAGATGTGGAACTGCAAACTTGGGCCCAAGAATTAGCCTCGAATGAGGGCGGTAAAGTCAAAGGAATGCCCAGTAAAATCGACACAGTTGAACAATTAATTAAAATTGTCACAACCATAATTTTTACCTGCGGCCCGCAGCATTCAGCAGTCAATTTTCCCCAGTATGAATACATGAGTTTTGCTCCCAATATGCCCTTGGCAGCATACCGGGACATTCCCAAAATTAATGCTTCTGGGACTCTCGAAGTGATTACGGAAAAGGACATTTTACGGTTGCTTCCTCCGTACAAGCGAGCGGCTGAACAACTGAAAATTCTGTTTATTTTGTCAGCTTATCGATATGACCGTTTAGGTTATTACGATAAATCTTTCCAAGAACTCTACCGGATGAGCTTTGATGAAGTTTTTGAGGGAACGCCGATCGCATTTTTAGCCAGACAGTTCCAGCAAAATTTGAATATGGCAGAACAAAGGATTGATGCCAACAATCAAAAACGAGTAATCCCTTATTTTGCTCTCAAGCCTTCGTTGGTACTCAATAGCATCAGTATGTAGAATTGTATTTTTTGGGGCGGGCGAGACGCCCACCCCACAAGAAAATTCATTCTTTGTGGAACAGGCCCAAAAGCCTGTTCTTCAGCATGGTTCAAGATGTGAGTTGCAATACGAATTCTCAGCTTTTATAGTCTTCAACAATCGAGCAATTCACGCACATTGTACCAGAGGAATCAGAGAAGGTGACTTCATCTTGATAATGCCGTGGTGTTTGCATCAGCAACCGCCAAGCTTCTCCAGCATCTATTAAATTCATGCGTCCGGGATAGTGAGTTTGCAACAACTCTTGGACCATCGGATAATAGTCTGAGTTGATGCTGGGGAAAATATGATGCTCTGTGTGGTAAGCAAAATTTAAGTGCAGCAGGTCAAATATTTTAGGAACCCGCACTGACATACTGTTGATCAGCGGGTCATTAATGACGGTCATCCGGCAACCCATGTGGTTGGTATAGATGTAAAACATGGCGCCTGCATGACCAATTGCGATCGGCAAAAAGTAGGCAAGAGCGATTTTAAGCGGATGAAAATTTAGGTAGAATAAAATGCTCGCATGAATTCCTAAAATTCCCAGACATTCAAATGCAATTGTCAATCTATCTTTAGGACTCACTGTAAAGGCAGCCGGTACGTAATCAACAGATTTATCGTTAAATAACAGTACCGAGGTGAGATTGCGGAAATTATGCACTAACCACGAACCGGCCATCCCTACAATTAACCACACCGGGTTGACTTCCACCGACGGTACAAACAGATTTTGAATCCATTTTCCCCAAGTGTCTGGTTGCTGGTACAGATAGTTGCGATCGGGGTCTGCCAAAGAATTCGTGTTATTGTGATGTACGAGGTTGTGCAGATTTTTCCACTGAGTAGGCGGCATAAACAGCATACTTAGTCCCAAAAAGGCGATCGGATAAGTCAGGCGAGACTTTTTCTGAACGCTACCGTGCATCAAATCGTGGGAGCTAAATAGCAAAACTATGATACTATTGCCCATGATGACGGCTAAAGGTAAGTAAAGCCCTAAAAGATAGACAGGCCAGCGATCGAGATTAGCAGCAATTCCCCATCCCAGCAATAAAATAGCAGCGTTGATGAGTAGTATTGCTAACTTGCTAGGATCTGGTTCAAAGGCATTTGACGGCAGCAACGGACGCAATTTTTTTATATAGAGCGAGTGGTTAATTAGCGTTTCTTTGCCTAAAGTCGGCGTTGCCGTCTTGTCTAAAGTATTGAGTAATTTTTCTGATTGCATGTGATCGCTAAGAGTATTTTCATGTGACTTAATAAGTTTCTAAATTTAATTAGATCCCGTACCCGATTTGAGATTGAACCCACACATAAATCCGGCGGCTTATTGTTAGGATGCGGAGATTTTATCGGTCTCCACTGCGGCTATCCGGGAGCTTGTGATCAAATTGCTTTATATCAAGGCTGCCTGATTGTTCTACCCAGATATTATTGTATCCTATAAAAATAATTTTGGAACACCTCTTAAAGGCTTACCTATCGATAATACTCTCCCACTTTTCAGTTTGGTTTAATCTCAATAACCAATCCTAAATAACCTATAAGATTAAAAAAGTCCGTTTCCCTGAACAATTTCTTTGATTGTCGTCAGCGTATCTAACCCGATCAATCCTCGACGATAACCTTTTTGGTTGGACATTCCCAAAAATATCGCATCTCCCCGATTTTGATAGCGCCAAAACCGAGGTGAGGCATTAATAAAAGTTGAGGCGCTGTTAACATCCAGAGCAAATTGGCGACTTTCTAAGTAAGATTCAGTGGCGATGCAGTCAGCGTGGCCGCTGCTGTAGCGGTTGATCCAGCCGATCGCAATCTCTAAACTATCGACAACTTTAAACGCGATGGTTTTGTTTAAATACGGTTGAGTCCACTCGTATGGTTCCGCCAGCTTCAAGTCTGGGAAATCTGCAACAAGATCCGCATCGCCGCTAATTTGAAAGCCTTTTTCTTTTAAACTGTTCCACAGCCTAACTAAGGAAGAAGGCTTTTGGTTGCGATCAATCAGCACTTTCTCGATCGCATTAACAGGATCGGGAACGCTTTGATGGCTGTCCAAAATCATCCACCTTGCCATCTCCAAACTACCAGTCGGCGACCAATAAAGGTAACAATTTCCCATTGCCGACCTCAAAACTGGTGCTGTACACAGCCTAACCACCTGCTGCACCAAACTTGGCCTGCCGTAGGGAATAATTAAATTGAGATATTGGTCTTGAGTGACCAATTCTCTGATCGAAGCGCCCCGATCCGGCGGCAGTATCTGCAAACATCCCGATGGCAAACCGACCTCATCGATCGCCGAAACCAAAGCTTCTCCAATTACTGTATTAGTGTGCCAGCTTTCGCTCCCGCCTTTAAGAATCAAACTGTTAGCGCTTTTGAGAGACAGACCGGCTGCGATCGCCCCCAACTCTGGAAATGCCTCATAAATTAGAGCGATCGCCCCCAGTGGTAGCGACTGACAGTAAACCTGACAGCGATCGACCTGATAAGAAGCATTGATCACCCTGCCGATCGGATCTGGCATTTCCCCCAACCGTTCCAGAATTTGCACAGTTGTCTTGATCCGTTCCGGCGTCAGCTTCAGCCACTCCACAATCAACTCGGGAATCGCCATGTCCCGACTCGCTTCTAGATCCAGAGTATTTGCTTCTAAAATGTCATTTTGCCGGCGTTTCAGCGAGCCCGCCATCGCCTGCAAACCTGCAGCGCGATCAGCACTCTTTGTCGCAGCCAACTCCAAAGAAGCTTGATAAGCGCGACGCGCGACATTTGCGGCATCTGATGAATGGGTAAAATCCTCTATTATCATCTAGCTAACGCCTATAAGCCAGCCATACCATCAGCGCCGGCAGCATTGCTAGCAGCACCGCGACCATTGCCCACAGAATAATATTCGGGCCCGGCGAGTGTAGCGCCAAGGGCAACCAAATCACTAGCGGCACCAATATCATACCCAAAGCCAGTGGCAAGTAATAAGCCTTCAAACCCGGATGCGCTCTGTTCCACTGGTTGCCCGTCCACCGCCAAGCCTGCTTGTAAGGATAGTTCGTTGATAGTTGCTCGATCACGTATCCACTTTCGTCCAATACAAATATTTGTTGACAGCGGTTACAGCCCAAGGCTTCTGTCAACGTTATGGGAACTAGACGACCCCGGCGTCGGCAAGGACAGGGGTACTCATCGTTTAAGTCAATCTTGGGAGCTTTTTGAGAGGGCACTAGCGATCGGATAAAAAAAGCGTTTTTGCAAAAATAATCGTTAACATATCCACTTAATCAAACTTGTCAATTCCGCCATACCTAGGCTTTCAACTGCCTGTTCCGAGATATGACCCGATCGGCAATTTTGAGTTGCAAGTTCTGCATTCAATCTTACCACTAACTTAGGTATTATCAACCATCATTAGGAGTATACCGAAAACTTTCTTCATCTACTTTCCGGTTTCCTTGATTTTTTTTATTTTCTAAAGCGGGTGACGCGATTCGAACGCGCGACATTCACCTTGGCAAGGTGACGCTCTACCACTGAGCTACACCCGCATTTCCTGCGGTATTAACAATATTGTCTCAATTCTCGAAATTTGTCAAGTCTTTTTAGTAAGTTTTTTTTCAGACACCCTGTAAAAACCCCCAAAGCCTATCCCCACCGGAAATTTCAGCAGCCAGATCATTAACCAAATCAGTAATTGCCGTGAAAATTGACCGCCATCGGCCGACGGCAAAGCTACAATCAAGCTGGAATTGTGGGAGAACACTGTCATGTCAGATTTAAATCGCGGAATCATGAAGTTCAAGGGAGCTGACAGTCCTATAGCGATCGCCATTTCGGCGATTGTCATTGCCGGCGGAATCGGCTTCTTGATCTGGTGGGCGTTGCAATCAGCCTACACCTTCAGCTAACAGACTACTCAAACGTAAAACTTATAAGGTCTTGCTCAGAAGGCAGAATTTAAGAAAAATTCTGTCTTTTGCATTTTTTTGCCCTTAGTCTTGAATTTATTGCCCAGGAATGCGGATCGATCGCTGACGATCGAATAATTGCCATAAATCACCCGATCGGGCGAGTCGCTAGCATGAGCCGAGATGACTCCCGGATCGAATACTTTTGTAGTACACTTGTCAACACGGCGCGCCGAGAGCGCAGTTCTAAATGCAAGTGTTTGCAAGGGTTGTATCTCAACACAAATTTATGGCAAGCTTTCAGGACATCTTCAAATACTACAGTCGCTACTGGAAAATATCACTTTACAGCATAGCTAGCTCCAGCGTTTTGGCACTAGCCGATTTGCTTGTTCCTTACGCGATCGGTCAAATATTAAACGTATTGTCGGGTCAACCTACAGATACAGTAACCCAAAAACTGATAACAGCCATCGCCTCTGTTACCCAGCACTCACCCAACAAAATATTATCGCTATCAGTCTTGCTGGGCCTAATTTTTCTGGTAACAGTCGCCAAAGCACCGGTACAGCCTTGGGTGGCAAATTGGTTCCACTGGGCGATACCATTGAGGGCAAGGCGCGATCAAATGAGAAGTGCGATCGGCAAAATCCTTACCTTACCCCTAGAATTCTACGACGAAAACAACGCCGGACGGATTGCCAGCCGCATCGCCAAAGGCATCGCCAACCATACTTGGACTTACCCAGAAATTGCCGGCGAATTCATCCCCGAAGTCGTTCGCTTAATCGGCATTTTTGCCGTTATCTGCTTAATTGAGTGGCGGATTGGCTTATTAATTTTGGTTTCATTTCTATTTATCCTCAGTTTCACCTTAAAAGGCCTGCAACAGGTGACGGCGCAGGAAGAAAGTCTGGATGAATACATCGAAGATACCGAAAGCCGCAACTCGGAAATTATCACCAACATCAAAACAGTCAAAGCTTTTGCGACAGAAAGCCATGAACTCAAAAGGCAAACAACCAGACTCGATCGCGAATCAAAAGTCGTGATCCACCGCATTCACAAAGGATACGTCATCCTGGGGACATACCAGCAGACGATCGTCCAGTTGTGTTTGTTTTCAGTCCTCGGTTTTAGCCTAGCAGCCACGGTTGCAGGCAAAATTTCCCTCGGATATTTTGTTACCGTCTACACCCTGGCAAGCATGGCATATTCCCAACTGCGTCCGATTAGCGTTATCGCCGAATTATTGGCACGGCGTTATTCTTCAATGATCCGGTTCCACGAGTTTATGCAGTTACCAGACGGTGTTGATGCGGTTAATTTAGCAGAAAATGCTCGATCGGCGTCGCCTTATAAATTTACCGGCAAAGTTGAGATCAGCGGTTTGACCTTCGGGTACGACAGTCAAAAACCCGTTTTGCAAGATGTGAATTTATTGATTCATCCCCGTCAGACAGTAGCGTTAGTCGGGCGATCAGGTTCTGGGAAATCGACTTTAGTTAAACTTCTGTTTCGCTACTTTGAACCCAACTCCGGCCGCATTCTGATCGACGGCGAAGACATTTGCAGCTTAGACGTGACTCGCTACCGCCAGCGTTTAGCCATTGTTCACCAAGAAGTAGACGTTTTTAACGGTACTTTGCTGGAAAATTTGACTTACGGAAACAGAAATGCAACTTTCGAGCAAGTTGAGGATGCTTGTCGCATTGCCAAAGTAGACGATTTTGTGCGGCTGTTGCCCCAAGGTTACTATACCGTGGTCGGGGAGAGAGGAATGCGGTTGTCCGGCGGTCAGCGGCAGCGGTTGGGGATTGCGAGGGCGCTTTTGGTGGAGCCGGATGTGTTAATTTTTGATGAGGCTACTTCTAGTTTGGACTATGAAAGCGAGCGATCGATCCAGATAGCCATGCAGAATATCCTCGGTACGCGCACCACCATAATTATTGCCCACAGACTGAGTACAATTCGCGAAGCCGATACGATCGTCGTACTCGACGGCGGTAGAATCGTCGAAGTTGGCAGCCACGAAGAACTCTTAAGCCAACAAGGTATTTACCGTCGCCTGCACTCCCTGCAAGAAACCGGGGAATTAGTGAATTAGGAATTTCCTCTTAGTCTAGACTTAGGGTGCTCCGGGCGGGCACCCAGCCTAGACGTAGCAATGCACACCTTAAACAGTGTTCAATTTTCCCGTCTACCGCTAACTCACTTATGGTTTCTCCACTGAATGATTAGAGTTTCAAATATAATGTTGCAAATAAAGATTGTGGTGCTAGGATATATAACTGTGATGGAAATGGGTCGATGCCCGAGCGGTTAATGGGGGCGGACTGTAAATCCGCTGGCTACGCCTACGCTAGTTCAAATCTAGCTCGGCCCACCTCAATTTAATAAAAAGTTAAAATTTAAGAATTAAAAATTAATTTTTTAATTGGAGGTTCTTAATTTTTTATGCCCGTGTAACTCAGTGGTAGAGTACCTCCTTGGTAAGGAGGAAGTCACGAGTTCAAATCTCGTCACGGGCTTCCTAATTTATAGTATATCCACCAAGGGCTTCAGCTTCAATATAGCGTTTCTCAGTCAAATGAGGTACATTTTTAGAGCTAAAATCCTTAATGGATAAGGATTGGTTGTACCTGATCAGCTAAGGAAACGCTATAAATCAGAAGAAAATCCCCGTAGTCCTGCATAGTCAGGATTTCAACCCCCGGCGGACACGGGAGCATATCATATTTGTAAGAACACTCCTTCCTTCTTCCTCTGTCCTCCTGGCTCCTGGCTCCTGGCTCCCAACTCCAGTTTCTAGCTTGGCTGCTTTCCTTGAGATGCTCCCGGCGGACAGTGCCACAAACTCATCAGAATATTGTACCCGTATCGAAATCCCCGACTTGTTCAAGAAATCGGGAATCTAATCATCCTCATCCAATCCCAGCGGCACAAAATATTGACTGTAAACCACACTATTCGGCTCCCAAAGCGGCCGCCAATAAACATTTTGGATCACCGCTTTCTCCCCATCACTATCCGCAGGCCACTGAAAACTGACGATCGCAATATTGCTATATCCCACAATCTCATCACCCTCTTGCAGCCAGCGATTGCGCCACAACAGCGATATAAAATTCCACAACCTACGCAGGAATGACAATTGTTTATTTTTATGTGTTCTATCTGACGGAGTTCCCTTTTCTAGCAGCAAAAACACCCGAGCTCTTTGCCGTTTAATCCAGTCAATCCGATAACCCCAATCAGGCAGAGATTGTCTATTCCTGAAAGCAGCAGCCATAGCTTTCTTTCTGCTACTCCTGGGAATTTTCATTAATTCCAGCGGCTCATTCCATCCCAAACATTCGTGCGATCGCTCAGGAAGCAGCGACTTAATCTTAGTATGAATTAAATGCGTTTTCCACTCCTCATTGATAAAAGCACTAGCAGTCAACTGCGCCAACACAGAATAGTGACAATTTGATTGATAATTCGCCATATTCAAAGGCTCAATATTCGATCGAGAATCGCCAAAATGACAATCAGACCAATAACTCAGCCGCACAGCAGCAGCATAGTGAATATCCCCGCTCAACACAATCACCCGATCGCGCTGCTTAAAAAACTCCGACAACAGCTTCACAAAAGCCAACTCGTGAAAATTCCAAGCATCCCCCGCATCGCTATTAAAAACCTTCCCCTGTTCCACATCCCGCTTTTGCACCGCATCAATAATCCACAAACCCACTAAATTTGTCGGCACAACTACTAGCGTCGCCTCAATCTCAAACTCCCCAGTTTTATTCAGCAAATTAGTTTCATGCAAAGGCTGCTGAATTTGCTCCTCAAAACCTTTGTGAGTCAAAAGCATCGGCGGATCGATCGCGCTTTTCACCGGATACCCCCGCCAACTCCGCGTATCCAGCACAATCACCTCATGCTTAAAACTTCTCACAGTAAAATGCCAATTCAAAACCTCACTTACACCCTCGCCATCCCGATCCAAAATAAAAACATCTTCATCTAATTTCAACTTAGGCAAATGAGTTTTCGGATCGAGTCCTGGAATTCCCAAATACGAAGCCACCTCCTCCCAAACAGAAACATCAGTCCCCGCCGAATCCGACCATTTTTCAGCAGCCTTTAATAATTTATCTCCCGGTTTTTCGCGCTCAAACTGTGCAGGCGTATTTCCCCAAGCCTGAAACACAGCGTAAGCCAGCAAAGCATTCTGCACCACCCGTCGTCCCAGCGGCTTCCCCAGCACCCGGTAACACCACTCTCGATTCAAATACAAATCGTCGCTAACATCATGATCATCGCAAATCATATAAGTAGAAATATTCGCTAGCGCCCTCCTCACCCTCCACAAATTGCGAGCAAAACCGTTAAGTTCAACAACTTCTCTATCCCAGACTTTTGCCTGCTTAGAATTTGGACAAATATCCTTACCCTTCGGAAAACCCGTGCACCAAAGTACCGGCGACCAAACGAACAAATACATCGCACAATATTCCCCCAAGCTAAATAAGTGACTTTTAGCATTGGCGGGTTTATTTACCAACATCGCCGTAAAGCCGCCAAAATCTCTGGCAATATCGCTGCGAGTCCCCGGTTTTAACTCAATTGGTTTTTTGGACTCATATTCAGCATCAGACGGTTTCTGAATAGGGGACTCTCTAAAAATTTCCCTCTCTTGGCCACCTGCATTTTCGTTTGCCGAATTTTTAGGTATACTGATACACAAATTCTTTTTAATTTGGGCATCATCCATCAGGGGTAGACTCTCTTCCCAGCCCAACAGGGTATCGCCAGCATCCGTCAAAGCCCACAGCATCGCATCGGCCACGTCGTCGCCGTAAATTTGGTCGCCGGTTAAAAACAGTTGGTGGGGCCTGCTATTTGCCGTACCTGCAAACTGTTCGATCGAATTATCCAAGATTGGCAGCGCATCTCTGCCGTCTCCGTGGGGCTTGCGACAAGAACCGTGAACGATACGCAAATAGTTTAAATCCTGTGGCGGCAGGGCAAAAGTGGGCAACTGGTGAGCGAAATAACTAATCGTCTCCGGCCCCAAAGCCGATAAATCAGGGGTGGCAGGCCACAGGCAAGAAATGAGATTTTCTTTCTCATTTTCTGGGACTGCACCCCCGACGTTCGACTCGCTACTCCCCGCAAACTTGATGTCATAAGCATAAATTTCCCCAGATGTCAAGACATTGCTATTAATTGGTTTAGCAGTCACCGCGACTACGTGCAAGTATTTGCCGAGCTTTACGGTAGAGTTCGCACCTTGCAGCAATGGCCGATCGACAATTTCGCCGGTTCCGCCCTCTGTCGAATAAACCTTGAGTTCGACTTGGCGGGGTGCTTTCAGAGCCAGCCAAACTGTCACGGCCCGACTTTCAGTCCGGCGCAAAATCGGGCCCGCAAGGATCAGCGGCAAGTGATGAATTCGATGACTTAAGGGAGTCCACGACATAGGATTTAAAAAATAAAAATTAAATAAGAGTGTTCTAGCAATCAGATTTTAGGCGATCGAGCATCTGTGACCCGGTTAATTAATGCTAAGTCTGCCAACCCAAGTCTCCAAAATTGTAACAATTCATTAACTAAAATTAATAATCATGCTACAAGAAGAACAATTACACCATTTCCGAGATTCAGCCCCGCAGTTGTCGGTAATTAAATCATCAGAACCCGCTGGACGCCCCAACAGCAGGCAGCTCTACTCGTCACCTTTAGATCGGGCGATCGACCGCCACCCCCTCACCGTGGCTCCAGAAACCCCGATCGCCCAGGTGTTGGCTCTCATGAACCCGATGCGCGTCTCCTGTCACCTTTGTGGCGAAAAACAAAACGCTGTTGCTAGCGCAGCCAAGCGCAGTTGCGTGTTAGTCGTCGAAGATAATCGGCCGATCGGCATTTTTACAGAACGGGATATCGTCAAGCTAACTACCGTCGCTGCTTGTACAGTCGGACTGACAATTGCTGACGTAATGACTCGATCGCCCATTACCCTCAAAAAATCCGAGTCTCAAGATATTTTCACAGCTATGTTCACGTTGCGCCAGCACTCCATCCGGCATTTGCCCGTAGTGGACGAGGACTCGCGACTTATCGGCATCATCACCCGCGAAGCCATTCACGAAGCCCTGCAACCGATTAACTTGCTAACCAATTTGCGCTGTGCAGCAGATGTCATGACTAAAGAAGTCATTTCTGCCCCAACAACTGCCTCAGCCCTCGATTTAGCCCAGCTCATGGTCAAGCATCGAGTTAGTTCCGTCGTCATTGTCCAAGAGCAAACTCAGCATCCTGATCGGGCGATCGCACCAACACAAAATTATCAAATTCCGATCGGCATTGTCACCGAGCGCGACATCGTGCAGTTTCACGCC
This sequence comes from Microcoleus sp. POL10_C6, assembly GCF_036701585.1. Lineage (NCBI taxonomy): Bacteria > Bacillati > Cyanobacteriota > Cyanophyceae > Oscillatoriales > Microcoleaceae > Microcoleus > Microcoleus sp. POL10_C6. Next base: position 54,839 of record NZ_JAUBRB010000024.1, read on the forward strand.
CTCGAACTCAACCTCTCCGAAATCCCAGCAGCCAGGGCCATGAGTGCGCCTTTATTTTGCATATCTCCCGCCGATTCCCTCTGGAGTGTCCACCAGTCCATGCAGCGCCACTGCGTCCGCCGTTTGGTAGTAGTTGGCAACCAGGGAGAACTTTTGGGCGTTGTGTCTCAGACAAATTTGCCCCAAGTTTTTAACCAATCTGAAATGTATGGGACGATCGAACTGTTGCAACAAGCAGTGGACGATCGAGCCACCCAATTGCAGAAAGCCAACGAACTTTTGCAGCAAGAAATTTTAGAGCGGCAGCGGGCCCAAGAAGCCCTGCGCCAAGCTCACGACGACTTAAAACAACAAGTTGAAGAACGCACCGCTCAACTTTTAGAATCAAATGAATTGTTGAGACGGGATATTATCAAGCGCCAGCGAGTTGAAGAAGTCCTGCGGCGAAAGCAAACTTGCTTGAAAAATCAAGCGCAGCAATTAGAGGAAACTGTGCGAAAGTTGCAGCAAACTCAAACTCAATTGGTGCAAACCGAAAAAATGTCTTCTTTGGGACAAATGATTGCCGGTATCGCTCACGAAATTAACAACCCTGTTAATTTTATCTACGGCAACCTTTCCCACGCCAGCCACTACATCAAAGAATTGCTCCAACTGTTGCAACTTTACCAGCAGCACTATCCCGAACCAGTCTCGGAAATTCGGAAAGCAGCAGCAGATATGGAAGTCGATTTTTTGGTAGAAGACTTATCTAAGATCCTGTCTTCTATGCAAGTAGGAACCGAGCGCATCCGCCAAATAGTTGTGTCGATGCGTAATTTTTCGCGATCCGATCAATCTAACATCAAGCTCGTTGACATTCACGAGGGACTTGAAACCACTTTGTTGATTTTGCAGCACCGGCTCAAAGCCCACGGCGCACATCCAACTATTCACATTATTAAAGAATACGGTAATTTGCCCAACATCGAGTGCTGTGCCGGTCAGATCAATCAGGTGTTCATGAATATTATCGGCAATGCTATTGATGCTTTGGATGAAGAAATCCAGAAAGGGGAATGGGCGGCGAGAAATGCGAAAAATTCACCCCCGTCAAATCCTAATTCTCCATTGACTGTTCCCACAATTAAAATTCGTACTGAAGTTGTTGGCGGCGATTTTGTCGCGATCCGCATTTCCGACAACGGGCGGGGCATACCGGATGAGATTCGCCACCAATTATTTGACCCGTTTTTTACTACCAAACCAGTCGGCAAGGGCACTGGGTTGGGACTGTCGATTTCTTACCATTTAGTTGTCGAACAGCACGGGGGGCGACTCGATTGCGTTTCGGAAGCTGGACGGGGCACTGAATTTGCGATCGAGATTCCGATCGTCAGTGGTCATTAGTCAGCAGTCATAGGATTTTAGATTTTAGATTTAAAAATTGAAGAATTGAAGAATTGAAGAATTGGAAATGACTGAGGAAGCTCGTGGTTTGGATCACGGGCCTACAGTTGCATTCTTTTTTTCAACTGGTATCAGTAGTCATGGGGAAGACATGATATTCTCCCAATCCCCCACTCTCCCCATCCACTCTCCCTCTTCCCGACTCACTCCCCCACTCTCCAACTCCCCACCATTTCCTAAAAATTCACAATTTTTTACAAAACACCCGAAACCCCAGCAAAGTCAATATTTCCCAATCTAGAATCTAAAATCCCATAACTTTCTCCCTCTTCCCCACTCACTCCCCCACTCTCCGACTCCCCACCATTTCCTAAAAATTCACAATTTTTTACAAAACACCCGAAACCCCAGCAAAGTGAATGTTTGCCAATCTAAAATCTAAAATCTAAAATCTAAAATCCCATCACTTTGCTCTCCCGTGACCCAACTGATCCGAACTCACTTCGAGTTTGCCTCATCCACTAGCGCCTTTATGACCGTTCCACTTACCCACACAAGCCATCAACTGCCTGCATCCTAGCCCCAAAGCCAAAAGCCCAGATTGTTTGAGAAGTTAATTTTTGTTTTGTTTTTGTACCTCTTTATATTAAGAAAGTATTCTAAAATCAATTTAAAATCTAAAAATAATCTAAAAATAGATTTTTATATCAAAAAACCAGTTAAGATTGCTAAAGATGCAAAATAAACAAATTTACTAGCATTTTCATTTAGACGCCCCCTTTCTTTTCATCGCAAGTTAGCTAATAATGCTTTCAACGAGGTGACTAAGGGCTGAGTCCAAAATTGGTCTAACCCAAAGACGGATACAAGCCCCAAACAAAAGTAGTCGAGAGAGAAAATTTTAGTTAGAGAGAAGCCCCAGATTCATCTGTGGAGTCCATTCTTTAATCTCAAATTTGAAATCTCAAATCGACTGACAGTAAGGGAATTGCAATTGGGCTATTGCAATTGGGCTATGGCAATTGGGCGATCGAAAAAAAGCATGAGAACCCAGCCCTCATCGTTTTGATAGAAACCTATAGGAGAACAAAGAGTGAAACTCGCAGTTTACGGAAAAGGTGGAATTGGTAAATCGACAACAAGCTGCAACATCTCCGTTGCCCTAGCCAAGCGCGGCAAAAAAGTTTTGCAAATCGGTTGCGATCCAAAGCACGACAGCACATTTACCCTCACTGGCTTCTTGATCCCCACAATTATTGACACCCTTCAGCAAAAGGACTATCACTACGAAGACGTTTGGCCCGAAGATGTCATCTACAAAGGCTACGGCGGCGTTGACTGCGTAGAAGCAGGCGGCCCTCCCGCAGGAGCTGGCTGCGGCGGCTATGTAGTCGGCGAAACCGTCAAACTGCTCAAAGAACTCAATGCCTTCGACGAATACGACATCATCCTGTTCGACGTGCTCGGTGACGTAGTGTGTGGCGGTTTTGCAGCCCCCTTGAACTACGCCGACTACTGCATGATTGTTACCGACAACGGGTTCGACGCTTTATTTGCAGCCAACCGCATCGCCGCCTCAGTCCGCGAAAAAGCCCGCACTCACCCGTTGCGGCTCGCCGGTTTAATTGGCAACCGCACCTCAAAGCGCGACTTGATCGACAAGTACATTGACTCTGTACCGATGCCGGTGCTGGAAGTGCTGCCCCTGATTGAAGATATTCGCGTTTCTCGCGTCAAAGGCAAAACATTGTTTGAGATGGCCGAAAGCGATCCTTCCCTCAACTACGTCTGCGATTACTACCTCAACATCGCTGACCAGATTTTGGCAATGCCCGAAGGAGTAGTACCCAACGACACGCCAGATCGCGAATTATTTGCCTTACTTTCAGATTTTTATCTAAATCCAGTGCAACCGGTGGTCAAGAAGGAGGAAGATGAGCTAGACCTGATGATGGTTTAATAGGTCTAGCGATCAGGATGAGGATAAAGAGGTTATGGCTTTTTTTGATACTTTTTCAGTTGCTCTCAAACAGAAGTGGTTGGACTACTACCAGGTAAATCGGGCTTGGCTGCTCCTGCACATGACGGCTGAGAACACGGTCGCCACACCCGACGGCGGGAAAAGGCCTGTTTCTTACCTCATCCTGGGAATTGCGGCTGCCCTGGAGCCGGAACTCCAGCAATTAATGCTGCCCTTCTCAAAACTCAAGCCGGATGCAGACAGCCTGATCGAAGTGTTGGGACTCAATTTTGACCCGGACATCGCGCTGGGTATGCCCTCAAATATCGCGCCGCAGACGGCCGGTAAATCTCCAACACCCACAGCAGCTCAAACTGCAACTGCAGCACCCGCCGCAGCTCGAACTGCCACTGCAGCACCCGCCGCAGCTCAAACTGCAACTGCAGCACCCGCCGCAGCCAAATCTAATAAATTGGGCGGTGCTGCCTTGGCAACAGCCGGAGTAGTCGCCGGAGTCGCCGGAGCAGCAGGTCTGGCAGCAGCAGCGTCAGCACTGAGCTCAGAGGAGGAATCCTTCGATGAGTTTGAGGAAGAAGCGGTCTCCGACTTCGACATGGGCGATGACGAGGAAGAAGCGGTCTCCGACTTCGACATGGGCGATGACGAGGAAGAAGCGGTCTCCGACTTCGACATGGACGATGACGAGGAAGAAGCGGTCTCCGACTTCGACATGGGCGATGACGAGGAAGAAGCCTCGGCTTTGGACGGTCTCGGTCTCGAAGACGATGAGGAAGACGCCGTATCTGACTTTGATATGGGCGACGATGAGGAAGACGCCGTATCTGACTTTGATATGGGCGACGATGAGGAAGACGCCGTATCTGACTTTGATATGGGCGACGATGAGGAAGAAGAAGCTTTGGCTTTGGGCGGTCTCGACCTCGGCGATGACGAGGAAGATGAAGCCTCGGCTTTGGGCGGCCTCGACCTCGGCGATGACGAGGAAGATGAAGCCTTGGCTTTGGGCGGTCTCGACCTCGGCGATGACGAGGAAGATGAAGCCTCACAATTTGGGACTTTGACCTCTGGAGATCTCGAAGCGGGGATTTCCGATCCGTTTGGGGAAGAAGATGCAGAGTTTGTCGCCGAAGAAATACCCGATCCTTTTGGGACAGCGACCTCAGATGACCTAGATATGGATCTGGGCGACTTGGACGATGACGGTATTGACGATTTCTCTGTATCTGATGACGATGACCTCGACGATCTCGGACTTGACGATCTGGGGGAAGCAACTACCGGAGATCCTGACGAAGATGATTTAGATGCTCTAGGTCTCGGCGATTTGGATTCCGACGATGAGGATGAAGAAATTTCCGGCTTTTTATCTGATTTTAAGTGAGGTTGTTGCGATCGCCCGCATCTCTTCTAGTCTTGAAGTTTCCCGCTCTATTTGTGAGTTGTGAGTTGCGAGTTGTTAATTTTTAATTAGCTCAAACTCACAACTGCCAAAAGGCTTTTTGCCTTAGCGATGTGAAGTAAACTAAATCCCTGCTGTGAGGGATTGTATGCCCTCGCGCAGAATTTTTTAGCCAGAATTTGGGATGCTGCGGCTGCTGCGGAAATATTGAGTGGTTGCATCTATTTTTCACAGGAATTAGCCCAAAAATAGGTATTTCTATTTATTGTTCGCTGTGCGTCGCGATCGCACTTTCACAGGTGTTTTCTCGCCGCTGCGCCTGTTCGCGTTCGAGAGGAAAAAAACCTATTTCTCTCGTCCGCGAGAGCAACGAGGCGATCGCAAAAAATCAGGTATTTCCTCGCTTAGCGAGCCTGTCCTGTTTCAGACTAAAAACAATTTAAAGGGAGAAGATTTGAGATATGACTGCTATTACTACTAATGAACCGGAAGCTTTAAACTTTGAATGCGAAACAGGCAATTATCACACTTTTTGTCCGATTAGCTGCGTAGCTTGGCTTTATCAAAAAATTGAAGATAGTTTTTTCTTGGTCATCGGTACCAAGACTTGCGGCTATTTCTTGCAAAATGCAATGGGCGTGATGATTTTTGCTGAGCCTCGCTATGCGATGGCTGAGTTGGAAGAGGGCGATATTTCCGCTCAATTAAACGATTATGATGAGTTGAAGCGGCTGTGCTTGCAAATTAAGCGCGATCGTAACCCCAGCGTAATTGTCTGGATCGGCACTTGCACCACCGAAATCATCAAAATGGATTTGGAAGGGTTAGCGCCGAAACTCGAAGCAGAAATTGGCATTCCCATCGTCACAGCCCGCGCTAACGGCTTGGATTACGCTTTTACTCAAGGGGAAGATACCGTTTTAGCAGCGATGGCTGCTAAATGCCCTGAGAAAGCGCCCGTGATGGAATCTCAGAAACAAGAACGCAATGCTATCTCTCAACTGCTGAATTTCGGTAAGAAAAAAGAGGAAGTTGCAGCAGATGAATCGGAATATGTCAAGCACACACCGCTGGTACTTTTCGGTTCTTTGCCCGATCCGGTTGTTACTCAGCTAACTCTAGAATTGAAGAAGCAAGGAATCAAAGTTTCCGGTTGGCTTCCTTCCAAGCGCTACACTGAATTGCCAGTCTTGGAAGAAGGTTATTATGTATCGGGCATGAATCCGTTCTTGTCGCGTACTGCTTCTACGTTGATGCGCCGCCGCAAGTGTAAGCTAATTGGTGCGCCATTCCCGATCGGCCCTGACGGAACTCGCGCTTGGATTGAAAAGATTTGCTCAGTGTTGGGAATTGAACCAAAAGGTTTGGACGAAAGAGAAGCGCAAATCTGGGCAGGTTTGGAAGATTACCTGCAAATAATTCGCGGTAAATCTGTCTTCTTTATGGGCGACAATTTGCTAGAGATTTCTTTAGCACGTTTCTTGATTCGCTGCGGCATGACTTGCCCGGAAATCGGCATTCCTTACATGGACAAGCGCTATCAAGCAGCCGAATTGGCTTTGTTAGAAAAGACTTGTCACGAGATGGGAGTTCCTACTCCTCGGATTGTGGAAAAACCAGACAATTACAATCAGCTTCAGCGGATTTACGAGCAGAATATTGATTTGGTGATTACTGGTATGGCTCACGCTAATCCTTTGGAAGCGCGGGGAATTAATACTAAGTGGTCTGTTGAGTTTACTTTTGCTCAAATTCACGGCTTTGGTAATGCGCGGGATATTTTGGAGTTGGTGACTCGTCCGCTGCGCCGGAATAATTCGCTGAAGGATTTGGGTTGGGGTAATCTGGTGAAGAATGAAGCGAAGGTTTAATCATTTTTAGTAAGATAGTAGGGTGGGCTTTGCTCACCTTATTTTTTTTGGAACCGCTGATGAAGGCAGATTGACGCAGATGAACGCGGATGAAGAGTGCGATCGTACTTTTAGTTAGAAGATGAAAGTCAACCTTAAATCTCTAGATTATTACTTGAGTCTGAAATATCCTATCAATTTTTATCCAGAATCTGAAGGTTATACAGCCATAATAAAAGACCTTCCGGGTTGTATGTCTGTGGGGGAAACTTTGTGGGAAGCGATGGAGAATATTCAGGAAGCTAGGGAATTGTGGATAGAGACTGCTTATGAGTGCGGCGATGAGATTCCTTTACCTGCTAAAAGTTAAAGTAGGGTGCGTCGCTTCGACAATTCTCGGCAATAGTAGCTATCCGATTGCTCGGATTGAGATTTAAATCATGAGTAACCGCCGATAAAAACTCTTCTATTCCATCAAGCAATGGCTGTTCGTTTATACTTTTCTCCACCAAATATATTAACAACATATAATTTCTGGTCGCATCAAATGTATGTGGGTCGGTGTAACTCAAATCAGGAATCACTGAGTGGCCACCTATAATACCGGGTATATGCTCTATCCAGCTCTCTGTATTTTGGTTGACACCTTCTCTAGCAGCATAGGCACAAGCAGCCGCAGCAACATCAGCTATTTGTATGCCAGGAAATTTATCGGATTCCACAAATTGAACTTCTTGGGATAGATTAAATGTAATGGGTTCTTCTACTCCTTGAAAAAAGTCAGTATAAATCTTATCCTCTCTCCCAATCATAGTATCCAACAGTCCCTTGTTTTCTTTTAGTGGTTTACTAACATCACAAAAAACTTTAAGTTGGTTAAACTCTTTTCCCCAGTCACAGAGAATAGACAACAAAGCCGGGTACGAAAGCTCTAAAATCCACTTGCCTATATCAGTTCCTTGTAAAGAGTTTAATTCTTGATTAATAGTATCTCTATGATGAATACAGAAAGTCTTTATGCCGTCGAGTATAGGCGAAATATCAGGTGTTTTTGAAGAACTAAAAAGATAGTTAAGTTCTGTGTCCTCCAAACTTCTCATAAGCTTCTGAAAATCGCTAAATATTTTTTCAGCATCCGCGCTCTGAGATACAAACTCTACATATAAAATGTTGCTGATAAATCGGTGAAATTTTATCTGGTAAAATAGAGAGTTTTTTTCTGATAAAACTGGCTCAAATATATATTCATACAATTTGCAAGCTAAGTTGAATTTTTTATGATATACAGCTACTTTTATGCGATCCTTAAAATTTATCAATATCTCAGCTATTACCTTTTGACCCTTGGAAGATTTAAGAAGGTTTCGACCTTTTAATTCGCCACCTTGTAGCTTATAATTTTGAATTATATTATTTACATATTCTGTAGCTTCTTCATGGTTAATTGCTACACTTGCATAAGCAAAAATCGGTGAATCTCGGTCCATAAGATTATTACCATTGCAACCTGATTCATCGCAGTAAATTTCTTGAATGGTTTGTTTCATAGGGATTTTTAGTTTAATTGTGAGGAGTGTGTATTACTCGTAATTTTTGTAATATAACATAAAATTACAAAACCACACCACTTCAGAAATGAAACTTAACAGCCTCCTTTCACAAAGGAGAATTAACAAAATAATACAGGACTTGGTATTTGAGTACGCTCATAAAAACTGCTTGCTATGATAAGAGAGTGGGTCGATCGCACTTTTTCCCCAACCCCTCCAAAATCCCAGGCTACACCCCTGTAACACGATCGCAGGTACCATCGCCTATAATCGAAACTAGCCCAACTCTCATCAGTTGAGAAACCGCCATGAGTCAAGAGAAGGAAGAAATTAGCTATTCAGAGAAAACAGAACGTCTCAGAGTTATCGGTCAGTTTATCAAAACTGTGACACCGATGATTTGGACGATCGTAATTTTAGTAGTCATCATTCCCCTATTAGGTAACTTTCTAATTTCCCAGTCACTAACAAATACCGGAACCACAGCAGTTGTAGTCTCGCCACCACACGATTTTAGCAAAGTCAACCAAGACGTTAAAAACGCCATCCAACAATCCCATATAACAGCCGAAACTTTCGCATCCAAAGAATTGGACAAATGGGAAACCGAAGTAATCGCGCGGGTTGACAATAGTTTCCTCGATTGGTACTTTGATTACTTTACTCAAAAAAAGATGGAGTTTACCGTACCTTTTAACTTCGTGAAATCTGCCGTACTCAACAGATTTGATATGACAGCAGCATCTCGTGCTGTTTCCGAAAAATTAACCGAAGACTTTCAAAGAGAATTTGCTAACCGCGTGCTGGTTCCCAAAAACGCTCAACTGCGATTTCAATTAATAACTCAAGATACTGCTAATTTGTACATATCAGAAGTTAGCAAGAATGTGAAAGTAGTTCAAAATAATTATAATATACCGCAAGTACAGTGGGACAAATATCTGAACGATATTGCCACCACAATTAGCGACAAAGGAAACGTCTCGAATTTATCATTAAAAGTATTAGTTGGCGGCAGCGGCTACTTAGTTGCTAAACCCTTAATTTTGGGAGTAGCAGCTAAAGTTGGTAGTAAAGTTACCGCAAAAGTTGCTAGCAAAGCCGCCGCCAAGGTAGCCACAAAAACAGGCGGTACAGTTGCTAGTCAGTTGGGAGTGAGTTTAATCGACCCGATTGTCGGCATCGGGATTATCATTTGGGATTTGTGGGATTACAATCACACAGTCAAAGTAGAAAGACCGATTTTGCGGGAACACATTGTAGAATACTTGAAAGATGTCAAAAAGTCCCTGCTCACAAATCCTGAAAGCGGAATCATGGCAGCAATTTATCAGTTAGAAAGTGGTCTTCTCAAGTCACTTTAATCATTAAAATCTCGTCTGAATGATGTGTGTAAATCCCCGAAATGTGGTAATTTTACTGCAAGAATAAAAGGGGGTAGACAAGTAGTTAGGGCTAGCAGCGGGTACTCCAAATCGCTACTGTGCGCGATCGAACACCCGACTGTGGGCGATCGCACTCATGTAGCAAAAAAATAGAGAAAAATGAATTTTAAGCAAGGGAAAAAAAGAGAGGATGTTGGGACAAAAAGAAGAATTGCACAACTTTATTTACCCTAAAAAGATATCCCGTAAGCGACGATAAAACAAGGCTTTAGACTCATATTACAGGGATTTAGTTGTCGCCATTTTTAAAAAATTAGCGGTCGATTATGACTTGTGGCATTTACAGCAGAAGAATTTAAAAGCTCCGATTGACAGGGTAGATTTCGGGCGGGAGTGCGTTTTAGCGATGAAGATCTACGGCGAGTCTTGTACGGAATTGCTGAATTATTTGACGGAGTTGTTTTAGTTCAAAAAGGCCTAACTTCTAAGCAGGAAGCTTGGTCGGCTTGGTCGAAATTGGGGCAAGGAATCGAACCGTTGATGAAATAGTCGAAAGTCAGGGATCGAGTCGGCTGTTGCGATCGCCCCCTGAGACTAAAATCAAGTAAAAGTGCAAGTATTGGTCGATCGACCCCCGTTACTCGACTATATTTGGATTCAAGGTTTGCTATACTCCAGAAACAGACACATATTAACCTTTGGAAAATCAATAGGCCGGAGCTATGACATCCTATGCAACCTCTACAGCAAGAGCCGAGATGAGTGAGATCCGGCGCTTGAAAAACATACTGCCCCCAGAACTCCAAAGTTGGGTAACAGTAGAAAAAACAATAGAAGTTAATCCTACCCTGATCCGCAGCGAAGAAATAGGCAAAGACCAGGTAGAAATCCAAATAGACCTGATCCGCTGGGAACAGCTAGCAATGGATCAGCGCAACCTCCTATTTTGGCACGAAGTCGCCAGAATCCAAAACGACACCATCCCCAGAGACGGTTGGGAAATGGCAGCCCTCGCCATTGGTTTAGGCGGCGCCGTCGGCGAACTTTGGGTGCAAGACGGCTTGCTGCTGCTACTGGCCCTATCCCTGTGTGGCGTCTCCGGCTGGAGACTTTTCCAAAAAAACAACGGAGAGAAAAGTTTAAAAGAAGCAATAGACGCCGACGAAAAAGCCCTGGCCCTGGCCACCCGCTTCGGCTACACTCTCCCAAACGCCTACAAAAGCCTCGGCAGCGCCTTAAAAACCTTAATTGAGCAAACCTCCAAAAAACAGCAGCGGGCTAAATACGAAGCTCGTCTCCAGGCCCTCAAACGCAACGCAGCCAAAGCCAAAGCCAAAGTCAAACCCATCACCCGCGAAACCTCCCAGTCAGAAAACGTCTACAATTCTTAACCTCATCCCCCGACGCTGGTTACGGGGGTTTTCCAGTTAACCGTTAACTGTTGACTTGTGGGTTAGCTGTTAACTGTTAACTGCGATGGCTATCCGGTGCAAGACAGGCACCAAAATGATTAACGACAAGATTAATCGGCCTGAATCCACAAAAATCTTGATTCCGATGTTAAAGTTTGGCCGCGACTGCGTTCAAAAATCTTTGGGCCAAAACTGGCACTGGTAGACTTAAGTCTATTTTTGCCTTTGATATCATTCTCGGCGGGCGAGTTTGCAGGCGTTTTTGTAAAGTTTGTATAAAGCTAGCCTTTTGTTAACCATAATATTTGGTAAAGGTGGAGCTGCTAGGACAGAATAGGCTAAAGACATAAGCTTGAAATTTGAAACCAGGACTTCATGGTCAGTCAAACCCCAGAGGCAGATTTTCGGGTAACGTACTCGGACGAGATTCCCTCAGTTCACATACCCGTGCGCTTGAGCGTACTTGAAGCTGTAAACTTCAAGACAACCTGCCAGCAACTTTTTTCGGAAAGCACCACCGTTCCCAGCAAGATTGTCCTAGACTTCAGTCAGACGACATTCATCGACAGTAGCGGGATCGGTGCTTTAGTCAGCAATCTGAAATTTGCCAAACAGCGTGGTAGCGACTTGGTGCTCCGAAGCCTCAAGCCGCAGGTGATGGCAGTATTTGCTCTCACCAGCCTAGATCAAGTGCTAACGATCGAGCAGCCCTCTGCAACCTCAACTCCCACAGAGACCAAGCCCTCGGACAATCAGCTACCGATGACCCACCCCTCAGTGCAATCGTGGGTGAAGCGGCTGATAGACATTGTTGGGGCAATAGTCGGTTTGATAATTACAGGAATTTTGCTCGTACCCATAGCTGCAGCCATCACTATCAACGATCCAGGCCCGATATTTTTCGGTCAAACCCGCTGTGGCTGGATGGGCAGACAATTTCGGATTTGGAAATTTCGATCGATGTGTACCAACGCCGAAGCCATGAAAGCCCAAATCAAAAATCAGGCTTCTGGCGCATTTTTCAAAAATGACAACGACCCGCGGATTACCAAGGTCGGGCGCATCTTACGCAAAACCAGCCTCGACGAACTGCCGCAGTTTTGGAACGTGCTCAAAGGCGAAATGAGTCTAGTCGGCACTAGACCGCCTACCCCAGACGAAGTTGAGCGTTACGAAGTCCCTCAGTGGCAGCGTTTGGATGTCAAACCCGGGATGACAGGGGAATGGCAAGTCAACGGTCGCTCTCAAGTCCGCGATTTTGAAGATGTCATCCGTTTAGATTTAAAATACCAACAAAACTGGAGCCTGGTGTATGACCTCAAACTAATTGTCAAAACTGTAACAGTCCTGTTTAACAAAAATAGTGGCGCTGTTTAGGAACCCTCAACAACCCACCACTGAACTTTGAGGTGCTGTTGCCAACGAGGGGGGCGGGAACTCGAACTCGATACTTAGTCAAGCAGACGATCGCTAGCGGTACCTACGTTAGCATTAAGTGTTAAAATTCACACGCCCAGAAAATGCACAGCTAGTTGCCAGCTCTGCAATCAGAGCATTAATAATTAGCAATTGGCGAGTTCGAGGTCATACTCAAATGATCCCAGCATGATTTTCGAGGACGAGAAGAACTCACCTGTGTTTAGAAAAGTAGCGACTGCTAACACGGTCGAAGCTTAAATCACTTCCTCGCAAGCTGACTCGGGAATTTTCCCTATTTAAACGCCCTACCGAGGCGGATTACAGTATCGGAAGTCTCTCATTTGCTGTGCGAGTAAATGGTGCGAAAGGAATGCTCACCTTGAGGCAAAACGGGCTTCTTCAACTCAAGCTTGACTTAACTAATATGTTGCCAAGACCTTGCCCTCCTTTTTCTCTCCCTCCGGCGCTGAGTACAGCGGTGGTGGGGGCCGACCAGGGGGAAGAAAGATGAAAGACAAGCAACCAAAGGCCGAGTGGCACCTGCAGGTTGAAACAGACCTGAATGCTTTAACATCCGTTTTGGAATGGTTGGAGAATATCGTTTTGCCCATGATACCAGCGGATTTCTGGTGGCAGTGCCGGCTGATAATCAACGAAGGCTTTACAAACGCTGTCCGACACGCTCACCAGAACTTGCCCCCCACGACACCCATCGACATTGAGGTAAAAGTGTTTGCCGATTACTTAGAAATTAGGATTTGGGACAGGGGTCAACCCTTCAACTTAGAAGCAAAGCTGCACTCAATCATGCAAGAGCAGCGCGATCCTTTGGACAGAGAGGGAGAAAGGGGACTGGTGTTCATGTACAAGCTCACAGACGACCTTCGGTATATCCGTACCGACGATCGCCGAAACTGCCTGGTAATGCGAAAAAACATTACCTGAGGGCGTGATACCCGCCCGGTCAGGGCGGCTTCTTTCGCAAGGAGTGGAAGATCCCCTCGCTCCCCTATTGTCCTACCCGGAACCCAACCACATCCTCGGCAATTCTGCGGGTACAGGCTCGATGCACGCGGCTGGAGGACAATTTGCTTCAAAATAAATATTATGCGTATTCTAATTTATTCATATAACTACTATCCAGAGCCGATCGGCATTGCCCCCCTGATGACAGAACTAGCGCAAGGCTTAGTCAAGCGCGGCCACCAAGTCCGAGTCGTCACAGGAATGCCCAACTATCCGCAGCGCCGGATTTATCCGCAATATGAGGGCAAATTTTACCTTACAGAAGAACACAACGGTGTCACAATTCAGCGCAGCTATCTGCGCGTCAACGGCCCCCACCCCAGCCTCCTAGACCGACTTGTGCTAGACGGCAGTTTTGTTGTCTCCAGCGCCGTCCAAGCTTTCAGAGGCTGGCGTCCCGACGTGATTTTCTCGACAATGCCCCCTTTACCGATTTGCGTCCCAGTCGCCTTTTACGGCTGGATTCGCGCTTGCCCGATCGTCCTCAACGTTCAGGATATCGTCTCAGAAGCAGCCGTGCGCGTCGGCTTGGTCAAAAAAAACGGACTGCTAGTTCGCATTGCTGACGCTTTGGAAAAATTGGCCTACAGCACAGCCAGCCAAGTCAGCGTCATCGACAGCGGTTTTATCACCAAATTGCACTCTCAGGGAGTACCCCCGGAAAAAATAGTGTGCGTGCCCAATTGGGTTGATGTCAATTTTATTCGCCCCTTACCCAAGGAAAGTAACTCATTTCGAGAAACTCACAAACTCAAGGGCAAATTTGTCGTTCTCTACGCGGGCAATATTGCCCTCACTCAAGGCTTGCAAACAGTTGTCCAAGCAGCCGCTCGTTTGAAACACCTAACCGAAATCGCTTTTGTAATTGTGGGGGAATCAACAGCCTTGGCGCGCTTGCAACAAGATTGCGAAACTTACAAAGCTAATAATGTAATGCTGCTACCATTTGAACCGCGAGAAAAATTGCCCGAATTGTTAGCTGCTGCTGATGTTAGTTTAGTCGTACAAAAGCGCCGCGTTACTAACTTCAATATGCCTTCAAAAATTCAAGTAATTCTCGCCAGCGGTCGGGCAATTTTGGCTTCGGTTCCTGAAACTGGTACGGCCCAGAAAGCAGTGCAGCAGAGCGGTGGCGGGGTGGTGGTAGCGCCGGAAGATCCGCAGGCTTTGGCTGAGGCGGTTGAGGATTTGTACCTGCACCCTGCTAAGGTGGATGCGTTGGGCGAGCAAGGCAGAAATTATGCTGTGGAGAATTATGGATTTGAGGAAGCTTTGAATCATTATGAAGCTTTATTTGCGGCGGTGGCAGCGAGTCATGCTGAGAAAATATTGGCGCCTTTGCCCAAATAATATAAGCGATTGGAACCGTGCCTAGTTAGAGTCTCACAAAATGTTCCTAGCAGTACAAAAATAACGTTCTTTAACGTAAATACCAAAAAAATTAAAGACTGATGTTTGAGCGATTTAAGTCCCCTATCTACGAGAATGAGAACTGTCTCCTCCGCCATCCAGAAAGCCCTGACTACCCCGATTAAAAGTAAAATACAGATTACTGAAAAAGACTTTTGACTTCCCGTTACAACCATGTTGATTAAAGTTTTTAGGGAATTTTTTATGTTGAATTAACAAAATAATCATAAAAATTCCCAGAGAAGCAAGCAGCGGCTAAACGACAAAATAACCTTGGATGGCACGGACTAAAAATAGAAAAAATGAGATAATTACCAAAAATAGCAAGCCCATTAGACTAATTGTTCAGGTAGGGACTGTTTTGAAGATTCCAGGAGTTACCAGAAAAGATAACGTATCTGCCAAACAGCCGATCGCCCCCTTCACCCCCTTCGCCCCCTTCACTCCTCCCCATCCCAGATATCACCACACCGCTGTGTGCCCGACACAGCAGCCGATCAAAACAAAACGCTAAAATAGTAGATCCTACAATGGAGGAGTTAATATTTGACACTTGTACCCGCGCGCGAAAACGTCCTAGCTTGGCTGTCAGACAGAGTTCCTGCTGCCCGTATCAAACATATTCTGGGAGTCGAACAGACAGCAGGTGACTTGGCTCGCCATTACGGCCTCGACGAAGCAAAAGCCCGAACTGCCGGTTTGTTGCACGATTTGGCAAAATACTTCAAACCTCAACTGCTGCTGCACATGGCCCAGAAGGAAGGTTTAGAGTTAGACTCAGTGTTGGAAGCACACCCGCATTTGCTGCACGCAGACGCCAGCGCGATCGTCGCCAGAGACGAATTCGGGGTGGTCGATCGAGAAATTTTGGACGCCATCGCCCATCACACCCTCGGCAGACCAAACATGAGCCAGCTCAGTTGTACCGTATTCATAGCAGATACCATAGAGCCAAGCCGCGGCAACACAGCCCAACTAGAAGCACTGCGCGAGGCAAGCTGGCAAAATCTTTATGCAGCCGTGTGGCAAACTAGCGATTATTCTGTTAAATATTTGCTAGAAACTCGCTGCTACATCCACCCCCGCACCGTACTTACCCGCAATTGGGCGCTGCAAATGGCTCGATCGCCGGAAACAGGAAATTCGACGAAGCAGTCGATCGAACAAATCACAAGTTAAAAGTAAAATTTACCAGAAATTCTGTCCTTACTTTTGGCTTCAACCTAACTCCTATTTCCCGTCTCAAACTGCCAACAATCGAAAGCGAATAGCTCACCGATTCCCCCTTACCCTATCAATTAGGAAATTAAACACTGAATGTCAGATCTAACTCAACTCGAATATTCCAGGGCCCAGTCTACAGCAACGGGCGGCACCTCCTCAGACGAAGCCCGTGGCATGATCATGACCGTTGCCCAAGCAGCCGATGACCGCAAAGCAGTAGATATTGTATTGCTCCGGGTGGCAGAAGTATGCTATTTGGCAGACTACTTTGCGATCATCACCGGATTTTCCAACGTGCAGGTACGAGCCATCTCCCAAGCGATAGCAGACCAAGTTGAAGAAGAGTGGCAACGCTTGCCACTACGTACACAAGGCCTATCAGACGCTAGTTGGGTCGTCATGGACTACGGCGACGCGATCATTCATATTTTGAAGCCTCAAGAGCGGGAGTTCTACAATTTAGAAGCGTTCTGGGGACACGCCGAACGCATTGACTTTTCCCCCACGCCGTGAGGATTGCTAATGTGAAAAACGTTTCTGCTTCTATTTGTCCCGTTCCGCAAGAACAGCGACCGATCAATGAATACCAAGAACTTAAAGAATCCTGGTTTTTTAGCTGGGTAACACTCAATTGGCCCGGATACCTGGCCAAACTAGCTTGGGTGTGGGCTTGGAGTTGCTTGGTATCGGGGCCGATAGCTGCTTCTAGCTTTGCTCCCCTCAAGTATCCAGCTCAGTTTGTCCTGTGCGGTGCCGCAGGTGCCGGTTTTATTCTAGGATTAGCTTTGCTGCGACTCTACTTGGGTTGGTTCTACGTGCGATCGCGCCTTTCAAATCCCACGGTCGTCTACGAAGAGTCTGGCTGGTACGATTGTCAATCTTGGCCTAAAACTCCCGAAGTTTTGCTTCAAGATCAGTTGATTGTCAACTACCAACTAGAACCAATTCTCAGGCGTCTGCGGCAAACATTTTATGGTTTGACAGTGTTGCTGGTTGCCGGGGGACTAACTTGGAGTTGTTTGTAATCGGGAATGGAAGGGAGTTTTGAGTTTTGAGATTGCCGCCCACAGCCAACAACGCACACGGAGTGCATGAGTGAGAAACGATCGCAGAAAGATTAACTTTATAACTCTTAACTGGCAGCTCGCAACTCATAACTTCCATCGGCCCCAATCTAAAATCTAAAATCTAAAATCTAAAATTGATATGACAAGGGGAAAACGAACCCAAGCTCCCGAACTGGAAGTCACACTGCTGCGCGAAGGTATTGTGGAATCGAGGCACCGCGCCCAGGCCGCTGTCTGCGACAAGCGCGGGCGCGTTCTGTCTGTTGCCGGTAACTCGGAAACGGCCACATTTGTCCGTTCTTCACTCAAGCCTTTTCAAGCTTTGGCGGTGACGGCGACTGGCACTTTAGAACGCTACGAATTGACCGATCGAGATTTAGCGATTATTTGCAGTTCCCATCAAGGTACGATCGAGCAATCGCGCCAGGTATTTAACGTCCTGTGGCGCTGCGACATTGACCCCTCTAAACTTCAATGCCCCATTCCCGAAGGCAAAAAGAGCGCCCTGCAATACAACTGCTCCGGGAAACACGCCGGAATGCTGGCTGTCTGCCAGCAACTGCACTGGCCCTTGGACACTTATTTACGCCGCAAACATCCTGTCCAGCAGCTTATTTTGGGCAAAGTGGCTGAGTTGCTGGCAATGCCTGCCGAAGAGTTTATCAGCGCTCGTGACGACTGCGGCGCTCCTACCTATTTGTTGCAGTTGGGGCAAATGGCCTCTTTGTACGCTAAGTTGGCTTCCGGCGACAATGTGGAGATGGAGCGGATTGTCCGCGCTATGACTCATCACCCGATGATGGTTGCCGGTGAGGGCAAATTTGACACGGAACTGATGCGCTTGACTCAAGGGGAATTGGTGAGCAAGTCCGGCGCCGAAGGGGTGCAGTGCATTGGCCGCGTTGGCGAAGGCATGGGCTTGGCAATTAAGGTGACGGATGGAGGAAAGCGCGCTCAATTTGCTGTGGCGATTCACTTGCTCAAGCAGTTGGGGTGGATTACTCCGACGATCGCCGAAACTCTGGCGGAGACTTACCTAACTCTCAGCGAGTTCAAGCGCTTGGAGGTAATTGGGGAAGTTTCGATGCTTTAGGGCGATCGAGACTCGCTCGCCGATTTCAGCAACCCCTCCCATAATCTAAAAAGTTTTTTTGATTTAGGGGTTGCAATTTTCAGAAAGATATGTTTATATTAGTAAAGAGACAAAAAACGACGCGGGATAGAGCAGCCTGGTAGCTCGTCGGGCTCATAACCCGAAGGTCAGTGGTTCAAATCCACTTCCCGCCACCAAATTAAACAAGACAAGCCCCGGCAGCCTAAAAGTTGCTGGGGTTTGTTTTATAGCTTCTATTTGATGCCGAGTGCGATCGCCTCTTCGACAGATTGAAAGCAGTTTATTTTAGGCGGCAACAAAAATGAGGACACAGCACTGCTGTGTCCCTACTGTATATTTGTATTTTTCTAATTGGGACAAATTGACACTCCCTCAACCTAAACACTCAACCCTATACTTTTCGACGACCGTTTGTGCAAGCTTTATGTGTCAAAAAATTGCAATCCGATATCCATATTTTTTAACTCAGGATTTTAAATTTCTAAGCCGGCTGAGCTTGCAACCAATCAAAAATTAGGTTTAACTGTTCCAGTGTAACTAACCCGTACTGCCACAGAACCATCGGCAGTTCGCTGGCATCTTGTTCACCGTGTCGGAGAGCAACGGCGATCGCAGAATTCGATATTGCCAACTCTCCCCGCAAATAATCGATCAGTTGAGCCTTTCTCATCACCTTCACCGCCAGTTTTATGCGCTATTGTAAAGATATGTATCTAATGGGTCTGTATCGGAAGTTTAATTGGTCTAATTCTAGGTTCACAATAGAGAACCTTGTGTGATCGAAACCGCACAAAACTTGTGATAAAACTCTGATAAAAAAGCGATCGCAGTCACAATAACTCCGAGAATCAAAAATTCGGTTCCGCGATCGCTCGCTTCCTTTAAATGAATTCATTTAAAATTGCTAAAGTCCTAGTTGAAGCTGAACTCCCGCTTCTGTACCGCTGTCGGTTTGTTTTGGAGGTAAAGGATTTCCTTGACGCTGGGCGTCAGAAGGAGTAGTAATAAATTCCAATGGGCCCTCGATTTTGAGGCGAAATCTGTCGCCCAAGCTTCTTTCCCTTCTAGCAGAATTAGCCGCCGTTTCTGGTTCACCAATCAAGTTTTGGTAGTCCGAGTCTAAGGTTCTGTCCTCCACAGTCCTCAACGAGTCCCCAGATAAAGTCGTTTCCGAATATTGGGGCGTTGGTTGCAGTCTTTGTTGGGCGAGAACCGCCGGGGTCAAACCGATAAAAATTGAGCTCAGTCCGAGAGCAGTGCCAAGAGTAGCAATAACTGCGTTCATCATCCATGCCTCCGCTAGTTGCATCCTACTATGCTTATTTTACCTAGTCGCAATTAAGTTGCACTCTATCAAAAGTAGCTGCTTGTGGAGATATCAATTGCAGTTGCTGTGAAAACTTATAATTTTCGATCGCGCTATCGGTCAAATAGAACTGACGCAGCAACCAGGTTGAAACGCCAAAATACCTCATTTCAGGCATGAGTCAACCAAAAACTCGATTGGTTTGATTAGCCCCCGTCAGGATGGGAAAAATAGTTAGTGCTGGACGCACGGGCGGCTATCCATCGGTTGTTTTTCACGAAAATAGTTCGTTGCAGCCCGCCGCCACGCTAAAAACACCAGGTTTTAGATACCAGTCTAAAAAAAGAATGGAACAGCAGGCAAGTTCTAAACCCTTACAGAATCTCTTTTTCCCAATTATTTAATTCTTTAATCTCAAAATCTATAATAATATGAGCGTGTAGAGTACGTCCAAGATTGATACTGCATTCATCTCGATGCCAATGTTCCCAAAGCTCGCGATCGCGCTAAGATGGCGGTGGCAGTCGTTAAAAATTCAGTTGCCAGCGGCAGATTCCGAGTTATTAACAGCACTTTGCCTACTAAAACCATCTCAACTTCAAAACCTGCGCTCATCAATTTGTACTTGACCCGAATGTTGTGGGTTAATAATAGTTCTGCTTTACCATGCCAATCAAATATCTAACCGACCCGATTTTAAAAATGTCGGGCAAAGTGCCAATTCGCATCGTCCTTGTTGTGCCTTTTGCCCTTCAGACTTTCGCTGCGGTAGGGTTGACGGGGTGGCTGTCGCTGCGGAACGGGCGCATAGCCGTCAACGATGTTGCCGCACAACTGCGA
Source organism: Microcoleus sp. POL10_C6 (assembly GCF_036701585.1). Taxonomy (NCBI): domain Bacteria; kingdom Bacillati; phylum Cyanobacteriota; class Cyanophyceae; order Oscillatoriales; family Microcoleaceae; genus Microcoleus; species Microcoleus sp. POL10_C6. The sequence continues at coordinate 75,211 of NZ_JAUBRB010000024.1, forward strand.
ACAGAAGTCACATCGCGTATCCAGCAACATATTAATAGTTATATTGAAACGCCACACCAAATCAATCAGCTCAATCTCGATGCCATCCGTCTCGGCATTGTGAACGTGCGGGATAGTGATAGTTTGCAACGCTACTTCTACAAACAAATCCAAATTTTTGATAAAATTAGCTACATTCAATTCGCATCCGAAGAAAAAGATTTTATTGGAGTTGAACGCCTCGACGACGGCAAGTTGCAAATTCAGATTTCTAATCAATCTACTGGCTATAATTTGCAGGGCTACGGGCTGTCAGAGTTGGAGGAACCAACCAAGCTGTTAAAAACTACTCTCAACTACGACCCCCGTGTCCGACCTTGGTACATAGCTCCGGTGCGCGCAGGCCAACCGACTTGGAGTAAAATCTATAATTATTTTGACGCTCCCAAACTAGCGATTACGGCTGCTCAACCAGTTTATGGCGAGGATGGTAAACTGATTGGCATCCTGGGTTCTGACTTGGCACTTTCCAAGCTCAATCAATTCTTGGAAACTCTAAAAATTGGCAAATCAGGACAGACTTTTATTGTAGAAAGGTCTGGGCAATTGGTGGCAAATTCTACTCTGGAACCGCCATTTATTGTTAGCAATGGTGTTGCGAAACGGATTGTGGCAACCAGCAGCAAGAATGTTCTAATTCGATCGAGTGCCCGCTATTTGACAGAACGCTTCGGGGATTTGCACAAAATTGACAGATCTCGCCAGTTAGATTTTACGATCGACGGTCAACGGCAATTTCTACAAGTGACGCCACTCTCAGACAGCAGGGGTCTCGACTGGTTGATTGTGGTGACGGTTCCTGAAGCCGATTTTATGGAAAGGATTAATGCCAACACTCGGTATACTGTGGTGATGTGTCTGGGTGCTTTGGTGCTGGCAACGGCGATTGGCGCTCTAACTTCTAGGTGGATTGTTGTACCGATTCGGCGTTTGAGCAAGGCTGCGGAGGCTTTGTCACGGGGAGAATGGGACGGGATGGCGGTAGATTCCCGCTTGATGGCGTCTGTAGAGCGGGAGGATGAGGTGGGTGTCCTGGCTCGCTCCTTTAATATGATGGCAGATCAATTGGAAGAGTCGTTTACTACTCTCGAAGATCGGGTAGAATCTGCGATCGCCGACAAAAATCAATTAATTATTTCTCTGAAAAACTCGCAGCAAAAACTGGCTCTCCATCTTCACCAAACTCCTTTGGGAGCGATTGAATGGGATCTCAACTTTGAAGTAGCGGAATGGAATTTGTCAGCGGAAAGAATTTTTGGATACAACCGCTTGGAAGCTATGGGACGCCACGGAGTCGATCTCATAGTTCCTGAAAGTGCTAAGGAGTATGTCAGGCAACTATCTATAACTTTGCTCACTAATAAAGGAGGAGTTACCAGTCTTAACGAGAACCTCAGAAAAGACGGCAAAATTATTCTTTGCGAGTGGTACAATACGACTTTGGTTGATGCTGACGGCAGCATCATTGGGGTGGCATCGCTGATTCAGGATGTGACTGAATTTCACAGTGCTGTGGAGAAGTTACGGGCTAGTGAGGAGCGGTTTCGCCAGTTGGCAGAAAATATTCATGAGGTATTTTGGATTAGAGAACCCAATCAAAAGCAGCTAGTTTATGTGAGCCCTGCTTGCGAAAAAATATGGAATTTGAGCTGTCAGAGTTTGCAGTCAGAACCGGAGGCTTTTTGGGATGCTATTCACCCGGAGGATCTCGATCGCGTCAAGGCTGCTTTTGCGAAACAGGTGCGGGGCGATTATGATGAGGAGTATCGGGTAGTGCGATCCGACGGTTCAGTTTGCTGGGTGCGCGATCGGGCTTTTCCAGTCCGCAGCCAAACCGGAGAAATTTACCGCATCGTGGGTATTGCCGAAGATATTACCCAGCGCAAATTAGCAGAAGAATTCCAAAAAGTAGCCCAAACCGCTCAAGCTGCAAACCAAGCCAAAAGCGCCTTTTTAGCTAACATGAGCCACGAATTGCGAACTCCCCTCAACGCGATTATTGGTTACAGCGATATGCTCAAAGAAGACGCTGAGGATTTAGGCTGCGAAGATTTTATCCCCGACTTGGAAAAAATTCAAACAGCGGGCAAACACTTGCTATCTTTAATTAGCGACATTCTAGATATTTCTAAGATTGAAGCGGGGCGGATGGAACTTTACCTAGAAACTTTCAACCCGGTCAATTTAATTGACGAGGTAGTTTCTACTGTCAAACCCTTGGTAGATAAAAATTCTAATAAGTTTGAAGTTGATTGTGCTGACGATTTGGGCATGATGTATGCTGACATTACCAAAACTCGTCAAATATTGCTCAACCTGCTGAGCAATGCAGCCAAATTTACGGAACATGGCACTATTAGCCTCTGTATTGAAAGAGTTAAACATGACAGCTTAACCACTCAAGAAATAGCCGAACCTTCCGACTCAATAATTTTTCGCGTAGCTGATACGGGCATTGGGATTCCCCCCGAACAATTGCAGCATTTATTTCAAGCATTTATGCAGGGCGACGCATCAACTACGCGCAAGTATGGCGGCACGGGTTTGGGATTGACTATTAGTCGTCACTTTTGCGTGATGATGGGGGGCGATATGCACGTTGAAAGCGAGTTAGGTTGCGGTTCAGTTTTTACTGTGTGCTTGCCGGCCTGCGTTGAATTATTGGTCAGCAGTTAGTCTTGCTATCCGGGACGCAATTGTTAGACAAGAAACCAGGTTTATTGACAAAAAACCTGCGCTTTTAGATAATTTATGAGCAATAAACCAAGGTGATCATAGGATACACCATAAGTCCTAATCCTAGCTAATTTCCCGTTTTTGCCGCCCCAAAAGTTGGGCTGTTAATACGCCACCGACAAAGCCAAAGAAATGCGCTTGCCAGGAAACTCCCGGCTGCGAGGGCAAAACTCCCCAAATTAAACTGCCGTAGAAGAAACCGACAATTAAAGATAACAAAATAGATGTAAAGCTGCGTTCAAAATAGCCCCGCAGCAGCAAGAAGCCGAAGTAACCAAAGATTAATCCGCTGGCACCAATGTGAACGGAGTTAGGCGCGCCAGTCAGCCAAACTCCTAATCCACTGACTAGCACAGTGACGGCACTCACGATAAAAAAGTCGCTAATTTCTCGCAGCATAATCAACCAACCCAATGTCACAAAAGGGAGGGTATTGGCGGCTAAGTGAGCAAAACTGCCATGCAGAAAAGGCATGAACAGGATGCCTTCAAGTCCGTCGAGGCTGCGGGGGCGGACTCCGTAGGCATTCAGCCTGCCTTGGAATAGGAATACATCGACAATTTCGATAATCCAGAGGAGGGAGACGAAGCCACCGAGAATGGCGGCGTGGCTTTGCAATTCGCGGGTGATAGCTTTGGTTTCTGGGTTACTCATGGGTGGTGAGGGCGGTGATACCGATTTTTTCTCATTGTAGAAGTTTCTGGGCGATCGCGAGCAAAGATTGTGGGGTCGAGGTTTCACGGTTTTTTGCAGCAGAGCTTATTTAGAAATATTATAAGTTTTATTAAAAGTTCCGCATTTTCACGTATAGGATAATTCACCTGAATGCGTCACAATTGTAATTGAACTACAAAAGGAGAGTCAACCGAAGGTTGAAGCTAGAACGTAGAAGACAGAATTTTTACCCTATCAATCAATTGTTGGGCTTGAAATGAGGACAGTTTTTAGAGCGAACACCGTCTTTAAAAAAAATCAGGAACTACTTTTCTCGCCCTAAGTCATTAATTTAAGAAGTTCAATCCGGTAAAGCCAAACGAGATGCTGTAGATACTGATTGTAGATAATATGGCACAAGCTCTACAAAGAGTTATTGGCACCTCGTTATAAAAGAGGAAGAGAGCAAAATGAACGTATTTGAGCATACAGTCTCCTACCGAACTCTGCCAAATTGGGTAGGATTTGGCAAACAAGAAACAGCCGTTAATGTCGCTACAAATTCTCAACCTTACGGTCAAAAGCCACACTTTGACCCCTTGCATCCGCTAAAACAATGGCTTGATAACACTGCAATTAAAAGTCAAAAGTTGGCTCGGTTGCTGTGTAAGTTTATTCCCAGCCAGTGTCCGTTTGAGCGAGAAGTCAAAATTGGCGATCGCACTTTATTATCCATTCCGCCGCTGTGCAAGTTAAATCCGCTTTACGAGCAAGTGGTAGGGCTGCGCTTTCGTGCTTTATGTTATTTGGCTGACGAGTGTGGCGAAGATGTAACTCCTTATTGTTAATTCTGCAAAAAATTAAATTTCTCACTGTCTTTTCACCCTCCCTTCTCCTTGTTGGGGAGGGTTTTTTTATTTTGAGATTATTCGGCGCTTGAAACCTGTTATATCAATTCCGGTTGCACCGGAATTATCGTTGACTGTTGACTGTTGACTGTTGACTGTTGACTGTGAGTAGAAAAACTGAATGGTTGAGTGTTAACTGTTGAGTCGATTTTATTATTCCGATGCAACCGGAAACGATATTAACCTCAAACTCAAATGTGGCGAAGCGCCGGTCATTTGAGTTCGAGGTTAAATTACACAAACTTTTGTCTGCCTCAGCAGAAAAGCCAGATATTCTCTTAGATCCCCGGCTTTTTGAAGAAGTCGGGGCTTGAAAGAGCGATCGCATTTAAATACTAAAGGGAGCGAATCACTCGTTGTTCGAGAATGCGTTTGCCTTTGTTATAAATACTAAGGCTGGCTCCTGTAACGATGTAATCGTAGGTGCCATTTTTTGCCACATAACCAGTCCCCTCTTCAGTTCGAGCACGCAGGGCAATTGTGCTGCCGTTACTCTTTTTAACGCCGTAGTAATATAGTTGATTGGCGTGGTTGTAGCACAGATAAATCCGAAAGTTGCTAGTCTCGAAATAGTTTTCCACTTTCTGTCTTTTGCGAGCACAAAAATCCCTCACCAGTTTTTGGGGAGTGGATACATTAGCTATTTGTATGGTTTCAATCGGAGACTGAGTGCGAGACGCTGTTGGTGCAGTGCTTGTGTTCGATTGTCCTATAGCCAAGGTTGCTGCTGGATTGCTGGCAAATAGCATTAAACCGAGTAAGCTGGTTTGTGTGAGTCTTGCTGTGAAGTTCATAAGTCATTCGTTTAAAATATGTTGATGCGTCTAATCTAGGTAAGTTGGATTGATGAGGGCGATCGAACAGTACAGTTTTCACAATTGGCCTCAAGGAGGAAATCCTTGGATGCAATTTCCGTTTCCCCTGAGATGGGGTACTATTCTCAATAAGCTTTTAGGGGCAGGCTAGAAGCCCGCCCCACAATAGGATTGAATGTATAGTCGAAATATCGTTACTGAGAATGATATTTTTCTGTGAGTTTCCCTGCACCTGACTAGCCGACGGACAATTAAAAAACTGGCACTTTCGATTGCTGAGAGGACTTATGTACTAATACGCGATCGCGAGGACAAAGCAGAGAATTATTTTAAATATTGGGCGCCAACTGCGGGCGCTGATGCTAGTTTTCATCAATTTCGATAAGTGCGATCGGGCGACACGCCCCCGTAACCCACGAGGGAAGTCTTTACGTGTCGCTTTTGGGATCTTCAGGCCCTGAGGGTACTTCTCCCCTTTGTTGGGCTTCCAATAAAGCCGTTTCCACGAGAAAGGCTATCAGGTTAGCCGTGGATCTGCCTTGCTTGTCAGCCCATCGATCCAAAGCTTCATATACGTAATCAGGAAAGGTAACGTGAACGCGCTTGCTCAATGTAAATGTTTGTTTGTTTGCCAACGCTCTTAATGGTACAAGCTTACGCTCCCGATCGTGTTGTTACCCTATTGTTAAAAATCTACTGACACATATTTGGGCTTATTATGTTACAATTCGTCTAATCCCATCAAGGCTCAGTCAAAAGCCAGTCCGATGCTTTCCGAGGGCTCAGGACTGGCTATGGCTCCAATTAACAAAGGAGATACACCTATTATGCCGTATGAGAAACGTCTCAGACCCTGGATTGTGGTTCGTTTGCTTCCGAATCTACAAAGGGTCGTTGTCGGTCGCTTTCGCAGTTGGTCTGATGCAGAGGGTCATTTGCGAGTTCTCAAACAACTGCTTCCCGGTGCTCTATTGACTCTAGTTTTCGATCCGATCGATTAATTTTGGTTGTGAGTTGATAAGCGTGCGATCGCCCTTGGTTTGAGAAGGGCGATCGCCTTTTCTAAGCTAAGACAAACTTTTGTCTTTTACCTATGTAAAAGCTTCTAATATCCTAGTCATGGGAATAAAAAGTGAAAGTTCATCGCCTTCTAAGGCAATGAACTCGTATTGCAAATAAAATCCCTTAGCTTGTTCGTTCAATGCGTCAACTATCACTCCCAATACTCCTATATAGCCTTTCTCAGAAAGATGAGGTACGACTGGGCATAGGGCATAGGCCTCCGTGGGCATAGGCCTCCGTGGCCTCCGTGGGCATACCTCACTTTTTTGAGAACCGCTATATCTTCCGACAAACGAATCACTCTGTTAAAAGCATCGACTAGCAGTGTCTCACCTAGTTTTTTACCCTGCATTGATTGAGTTACCGCCAGTTTGCCGATTCGCATAACTGGAAGGGGGTAACGCGGCAACCCTTTTCTGTAATTTTCAGGCAGTAACTCTAGTTGTAATTCAGCCATACTTATTGAATAATAGCCTGCTACTTGACCGTCACCGTCTTGAGGAATTGCCACCCAAGTTTTAGCAATGCCTTTTCTTTGATTTTGTCGGGCGTATTTTTTGAGATACTGATTTAACTCCGGCACACCGCAATCAAAATTCTCCCGAATCACCCTGCTATCATCTATAGAGCAAAAAATCCATTCCATTATTTATTTGCGATCGTATTTTTGCCGATACCTCTCGATCGCTGCTTTCAGCTTAGAGTTAAGTTCTGGTGGGTTTTCAATCGCTGAGGTAACAATTTCCCAATTGGGTTCGGAAAGAACGATCTTTTCTGGTTTAAGTGGCAGTTCTTGGGCTAGATTTAGAGCAACTTCGAGCAGATATTCGCTCAGACTAAGACCCCACAGGGTAGCTGCTTTTTCTAACAGTTCTTTTTGTTCCTGATTGATAGTTATCTCAAGGGTGCTTGTTTGGGGAGTTTGTGTAGGGGTTGACATATTTTTTCACTGAGAGCAAGGTTGGCTCATTTGATATTATAGCAATTTTTCAGGTGGGCGATCGCGCGTGATTTGAGCAGCGCGATCGCTCCTTCCTCGTGTTAAACTGAATCTAGCGGTCGTCTTAAGCAAGGAAAAAATAGCCGTGATACCTATCCAAGAACAAATTGTTGACAAACTGAAAAATTTCTCTGAAATCGAACTGCAAGAAATCCTCAACTTGGCTGATTTCCTGTTATGGCAGCGGAGAAAGCAGGAAGTAGCTTCGCCGCCTGATGAAACTGGCAACAGCCAACCAGCAAATATGGATGAAGAGTGCGAAGTTCATTATGTTGGTGGAGTTTTAGTCGTCAAAGCAGCATTAAGAAAAAATGAAGAAATGATTAATTGGGATACAATTATTCCCGATATGCGCGAAGATGGAAAATATCTAATTGAAAAGACATGACTCAAAATAATTTACTGTCTCGGCTCTCAATCGACTCGAATATCTGCTTTGGCAAACCATGTATTCGCGGCCATCGCATCTGGGTTTCTCTGATTCTTGACTTTCTCGCTAGCGGCATGACTTTGGAAGAATTGCTTGAGGAATATCCGGGAATTGAACGAGAAGACGTTTTGGCTTGTATTGCTTATGGGGCTGAGTTGGCAAGAGATTATTATGTGGAAATTCCTGTGGGTAAAAAAAAGGTAGTTTTAAAGTGAAGTTAAAACTTGATGAAAATTTGGGCAGCATCCGCGTTGTTTCGATGTTACGTTTGGGTGGCCATGATGTTGCGACTGTACGGGAAAAAAATTTGATTTCCACACCGGATGAATTATTAATTGATATATGTCGGAGGGAAGATAGATGTTTGGTGACTTTGGATAGGGGGTTTGGCAATCGCCTCCGCTACAATCCTTCTGATTATTCTGGGATTGTGTTACCGCGTCTGCCTTCTCAATCGAAACCGCAAGATTTGTCAGCGGCCGTATAAATATTAATTTGCGGATTGGATGCCGCTGAGGATTACTCAACTGAAGAGCAAAAAGCTGTAAAAAAAGCAGCTAAACTGCTGAAGGTTGAAGATGATATTGCACTTCCTCTCAACAGATTGGTAGAGACCGAAGAAGCAGTAACTGCATTACGCAAAGCGCTACTACAGACTGAGGTTTTAGCTTAATTTAGCAGAACCCCAAAATCCCCAGCAGGTTGATCTAGAGGGGGTGGGAACCCCACACCCTACACCAAAATAGAGTGCAAGTCGCTATGAATTTCCTGGTGGTCTCGGGTAAAATATAAGGACACCTGCATTTCTTGTGCGATCGCGCAGCGTGCCCGAAGGGAACTTAGAGGTCTTTTTCTTTCCCTACCCCCGATACCCTAATTTTTTGTCAAATGAAACCAGAATTCAATTTTTTTGAGCATTGGTATCCTATGATACCAGTCGAAGACTTAGATCCCAAGCAACCAACTTCAGTAACACTTTTGGGACTGCGTTTAGTTATCTGGAAACCCAAATCATCTGAAACTTTCCAAGTGTTTTTAGATCGATGTCCCCACCGCCTTGCGCCCCTAAGTGAGGGGCGCATTGATGACGAAACAGGGAATTTAATGTGTAGCTATCACGGTTGGCAATTTGATGAACAGGGAATTTGTACTCATATTCCCCAAGCGGAAAATCCAGAAGTTGTGAGCAAGAATAAAGAAAATCTGTGTGCTGTAGCACTACCAGTTCGTCAGCAACAGGATTTACTCTGGATTTGGCCAGATGCAAAATCAAGCGAACAAGCTGCAAATACACCCTTACCTTTATCACCGCAAATAGATGCAACTAAAGGCTTTGTTTGGTCTTCTTTTGTACGAGATTTAGAATATGACTGGGAAACCCTTGTGGAAAATTTGGCAGATCCGAGTCATGTTCCTTTTGCTCATCACGGCGTGCAGGGCGATCGCAAACAAGCAAGCTCGATTGCGTTCAAAATTGTGCAATCAACACCCAATTTGATTGAAGCGGTAATAGGTGGATCTTTTCAAAGAAAAATCACTTTTGAACCACCTTGTCGCTTGGAATATGCGGTCAGTTTTGGCGATGGCAGCAAACAGTTGGGATTAATCACCTACTGTATACCTGTGTCTCCTGGGAAGTCTAGAATTGTCGCTCAATTTGCCCGTAACTTTGGTCAAACACTCTATCATCTCAAACCCCGTTGGTGGGATCACATCAGCAATCGCAATGTTCTTCTTGATGGAGATATGGTTCTTCTACAGCAGCAAGAGTATTTTCTCCAACAAGTAAAATCTACCCAAAGCTGGAAAACTGCCTATAAGTTACCTACAAGTGCAGACCGTTTAGTAATTGAGTTTAGGAATTGGTTTGACCGCTATTGTCACGGACAACTACCCTGGAGCGAAGTTGGAATCAATGTTCCACCGACACGGAACATCAATAACGATCGCCAACAAACGCTCGATCGCTACAAACAACACACCCAACATTGTAGTAGCTGTCGAAAAGCACTTTTGGTCGTGCAACGCTTACAAGCATTGCTTTTAGTCTACTTTGTGATTACTGTTGGCGCTGTAGCTCTCCTTCCCGATGAATTGCAACTTAATCTGGGTTTACCCTTAATTGTGATAGCACTGCTAGGTCTAGGAGCTTACGCTTGGCTGAGATTCTGGCTTAGTCCTAGATTTTACTTTGTGGACTACATCCATGCACACAGATAAAAGCAATTTTCAGGCACTTTTCTAGGAAACGCTATAGTTCAGGTAGAACCAAGAAATAAAAACAACTTTCATGCAAGCCATCAAGTTTAAGGCGTTGCTGCATACAAGTATGAATTCAAGATGTCGGAAGGGCTATAAACGAAGTATAGTGAGTTTTGTAACTTCCGAGAAAAGGTGATTCATACCTGTATTCAGCAACGCCAAACCTTGGCATTGCTGAATACAGGTATGAATTCAAGATTCCCGAAGGGCTATAAACCAAGTATAGTGAGTTTTGTAACTTCCGAGAAAAGTTGATTCATACCGTGAATCAACAACGCCAGAAAACGATTATCTTTTCCCGACTGAATGCCAAGATAAACGGTTCCGGTAATAAGACCAGTTCCAATTAATGCTGAAATAATCTTCCTTCTCAACATCACTGAAGTAATTCCAAAATTAAGGGTTGAAAGATATCTGTCCAAGATTTTATAGATCGGCAAGGGCATCCACAAGAGATGCCCTTACCGCAATCCAAACTACGCGCCGACAGATTCCTTCGCTGCGTACAACACCTCAACGGTAATCTTATCAATCCCCCGATCGCGCGCGAACTTCTCAGTATTCCGCTTCACCTTACCCCGCACAAAACCAGGGATTTTATTCAACTCAGCCTGTCCATCCTTCGTCCAACCCATATCAGAGTCAGCCGAAATTCCCTTCGTAATCACTTCCTTGGTATCGTGGCCGCCGAAGATTTCCAGCAAGTGGTCTTCCATTCCCAAAGTGAAGGAATTGTACACCAAATCTACGCACTGATTCGTGCCTTCATAACCCAAAAATGGCTTGTAGCCGATCGGGAAATTTTGGACGTGAATCGGTGCAGCAATTACGCCGCAGGGAATATCCAACCGCTTACCTACGTGGCGTTCCATTTGGGTGCCGAAAATTGCCGAAGGTTCCGCTTTGGCGATCGCATCTCCGATCGCCCCGTGATCGTCCGTCACCAGCACTTCATCGCAATACTCGCTAACCTGTTCCCGGAACCAGTCAGCGTCGTGTTTGCAGTAGGTTCCTGCCCACACAACGTGGATTCCCATCTCGCGAGCCAAAATCTTCGTCATCGCCGCAGCGTGCGTATTATCGCCAAATACGACGGCTTTTTTGCCTGTTAAGTTTTGGCAGTCGATCGATCGCGAAAACCAAGCAGCCTGCGACACAAACCGCGTTTGTTGGTCAATAAAATTTTCGTAATCAACATCCGCACCTTGAGCATTCAAAACTTGCTGAATCTTGCGGATACAGCGCGCAGTTTCCACCACGCCCATCGGCGTAATATCCACCATCGGCGTGCCGAATTCTTTTTGCAAATACTCCCCGGCCATCATCCCCAATTCCCGATAAGGAACCAAGTTAAACCAAGCGCGGGGCAGTCTTTTTAAGTTATGAACCGAAGCACCTTCGGGAATAACTTCGTTGACTTCAATGCCCAAATCTGCCATCAAACGCTTCAACTCAGTGCAGTCGTGCTGGTTGTGGAAACCCAGGGTAGACATACCGATAATGTTGACAGATGGTTTTTCGCTTTTGGCTTCTACTAAATCGCCTTTTTTGCGGGCTTTGTTAATGTAAAATTGGACGATTTGATCCAAAGTGCGATCGGCAGCTTGCAGTTCGTTTACCCGATAATGGTTAACATCCGCCAGCAATACATCGCCTTTGGCATCCAATTGAGCTCTCTCCACGAAGTTTTCCAAGTCTTCTTGCAGAATGCTGGAGGTGCAAGTCGGGGTGAGCACGATTAAATCTGGGTGCTCTTCTCTGTCTTTGCGGGTGATGTTGTCCACCACCCGTTCCTGCGAACCCCGCGCCAGTACGTGTCTGTCAACGACGCTGGTAGTCACCGGGGTGAAATCCCGTTCCCTCTCCAGCATGGAACGCATGACGTTAAAATAGTCGTCTCCTATGGGTGCGTGCATGATCGCATGGACGTTTTTGAAGGAAGTGGCCACACGCAAAGTGCCGATGTGGGCTGGGCCTGCGTACATCCAATAAGCCAATTTCATAGGTATTTTTCCTGGTGCTGGTTGAGAATTGCCCGATCGGGCGATTACTGCTAAATTTTAAGGTTGTTTCTGATTTTCTCACCGGATGAATCCTTTAGAAATAGTAACTTTCTGATGATTTCCAGATGTGGTAAATGCTCAAAAGCCTTGGCTGCTTAGGATTTGGCCCGTAATTCCAACAAATTGACCTTGCTTTTATGGCAATAATTCTTAATCTTTTCTCCAATTTTCTTCAGAGCTAGGCAAATCCTATCGCCCTAGAGTTCGCTGCTGCGCACCAGACAAGGTGCAATAATTCGGCATTTTTTGTCAAATTTACTCTGTTCAAACGGTCAATCGATTTTAGATTTTAGATTTTAGATTAAAGAATGGAAGCATTGACTCCACGGATAAATTCGGGGGTTTCTTTATCGGATACAGGTTTTTTATTTCTGGGTCCTGAGTCTGCGAAGGAATGAATCCGGGGGCTTGTATCCTGGATGCTTGATTGTCAGTTAGTATTGTTAATCGATCGGTCAAAATAGATAGAACTGAAGAAAATTTCAGATTCCGAAGCAACACTTACTTCCCTCAGCGCCTCGGTCGCCAATTATAGTTAAGATTTGCACCGCCCGGTTTTTTTGAAGCACCGCAAATTCGGGCCCGATCACCGGAAAAAATAAATCTTTAAGCACTTGCGTATTTTCACGAGATGTGGTGACGCTCCACTAAAGTCAAGCGATTGCTTAGAATCGGAGATGATTTGGTTGTCAGAATGGCGATCGAGCATTAGAGTAAATCCTTGCACAAATCCTGTATTTGTGATTTTGTTTACCTAACTGCTGAGGTGACGAAAGCCCCAGGGCGCTTTTGTCAGCAGTAGCTCTTTGTTGTCAAGGCCTGCTTTCCCACACATCCCAAAAGATAGCTCTTGAGCGATAATGAAGAATAACAGAGGATTTACGAAAAGAAACCCGGTTTATACGAAAAAATCTTGGGTTTGTCAACGACTAGCAACGAAGGAACCCGGTTTCTAGCCCGCCGCGCGTAACTCCTGTAACATTGACCAAGCACACCTAATTTGAGAGAACCCAACTATGATGGCAATTCCCGGCGTTGCAGTTCTCGCTCTCATTTATGAAAGCAGCACTTCCCTGGTTTACCGCGGCCACAACGAGCAGAACAACCAACCTGTTATTATCAAACTTATCAAAGAAGACTATCCGACTCCTGAAGAACTGAATAGATACAAGCGCGAATATGAGATCACTGCCAACTTAAGCCTGTTGGACGGAGTTGTGAAAGTGTATAAGTTGCAACAGGTTAGAAATAGTCTGGCAATGATCTTAGAAGATTTTGGCGGGGAATCTTTAAAAATATTTATGGGTTCCCAAAAATTTACTATTTTAGGATTTCTGACTACGGCTATCAAAGTTGCTGAAACTTTGGGCGAAATTCACGGAAAAAATGTAATTCATAAAGATATAAATCCCTCTAATATAGTTTTTAATCCTGCTACAGGACAAGTAAAACTAATAGATTTCAGCATCTCAACTGCATCCAACCTAGAAAATATTCCCAATAAAAATCCCAATTTTTTAGAAGGCACTTTAGCCTATATGTCGCCCGAACAAACTGGCAGAATGAACCGGGTAGTCGATTACCGAACCGACTTTTATTCCCTCGGCGTGACCTTCTATGAAATCCTGGCAGGACAACTTCCTTTTCCCACTACAGATCCCATGGAGTTAGTTCACTGTCACATAGCCAAACAGCCAGTACCTCTCGCTGAAATAGCCCCAGAAATTCCTAAAGCTGTTTCAGATATTGTGATGAAATTGTTAGCAAAAACCGCTGAGGAGCGCTATCAAAGTGCTTGGGGACTAAAAGCAGATTTGGAATCCTGCCTGTTTCAGTGGCAAACATCTGGGTTTGTTTCCGATTTTCCTCTCGGCAGCCAAGATATTTCCGACAAATTTCAAATACCTCAAAAACTTTACGGCAGACAGCGAGAAGTTGAAACTCTTTTAGCGGCATTTGAGCGGGTGGCAGCAACAAATAATCGAGGCTACCGCACCGACAATTCTCAAATTTCTGTCATCAAAAAAGAGAGCAAATCGAAAAAAGAAATTCCCTTGTCAGTCCTGGGAAGAGGACAGCATAAATCCCGCAGCGAGATGATGCTGATTGCCGGTTATTCCGGCATTGGCAAATCTGCAATGGTGAAGATTTTAGACAAACCTATTACCCGCAGACGTGGATATTTTATTTGGGGAAAGTTTGACCAGTACAAGCGAACTATTCCTTACTCTGCCGTTGTCAGCGCTTTTTCGGAATTGGTGCGGCAACTGTTAACTGAAAGCGAGGCTCAATTAGCAGTTTGGCGCGAAAAACTCCGCACTTCCTTCGGTCAAAACGGGCAAATTATTATTGATGTCATCCCCGAAGTTGAACTAATTGTCGGAGCTCAGTCTCCTGTATCTGAATTGGGGCCGACGGAATCTCTGAACCGCTTTAATTTAGTCTTTCAAAATTTCATTCGTGTATTTTGCCAGCCAGAACATCCGCTGGTCATTTTTCTCGACGATTTGCAGTGGGCTGATTCTGCTACTCTCAAATTGATCGAATTGATGATGACAGATGAAGCTACGCAATATCTGTTTTTAATTGGTGCTTATCGGGATAATGAAGTTAGTCCTACTCATCCTTTAATGATGACTGTGGAGACGCTGCGAAATCAGGAAGCTATCATTAATCAGATTGCTTTGTCGCCGCTGGGGGTGGAAAACATAACTCATTTGATTGCGGAGACTTTGCACAGCGATCGAGAATCTGTCAAACCCTTAGCTGAATTAGTAATCAGTAAAACCGACGGAAATCCTTTTTTTGTTAATCAATTCCTGCAAACATTGTATCAGGAAAACCTGCTAGTTTTTCACCCGCCGCAGTCGGGTAGCAAGGGCGGCTGGCATTGGGATATGACTCAAATTGAGCAGTGCGCTATCACTGACAATGTAGTAGACTTGATGGTACAAAAGTTGAGAAAACTGCCAAGTTCAACGCAGCAAGTTTTGCGCTTAGTGGCTTGTTTGGGTAACGAATTTGACTTGAATACTCTTTCTTTAATTAATGAAAAAGAAGCCTCGGAAACTTTTTCTCACCTGTTGCCCGCGATTAAGTCGGGACTGATTCTGCCAACTTCGGAATTGGAAAGCAAGTCATTAGATTACGTGCTGTTTCCGCTATTAATTCTGAATTATAAATTTTTGCACGATCGCGTACAACAAGCAGCTTACGCTCTGATCGACGACTCACAAAAAAAGGCAGTTCACCTGAAAATAGGCAGGCAAATCCTAGAAAACACTCCGGCTGAATATCGCGCTGACAGAATCTTTGAATTAGTCGATCACTTGAATGTAGCTCGATCGCTAATTAAAGACGATCGAGAATTAATTGAACTGGCAACGCTGAATTTAGACGCGGCCCGCAGAGCCAAAGATGCCACTGCTTATGTTGCTGCCTTGCAGTATTTGACCGCAGGCATGGACGGTTTGAGCGCCGATATTTGGGATGCCCACTATGATTTAGCTTTTGCCTTGCACATGGAGCGGGCAAATGTTGAGTATTTAAACGGTTATTTCGATAAGTCTGAAGAATTTATTAATATAACTCTGGAAAAAGCGCGATCGGCCTTAGAAAAGGTAGAAATTTACAACCTGCTGATCGTGCAGTACACCCTGCGGGCGAAGTACGAAGAAGCCGTTAAAGCCGGAATCACAGCTTTGGACTTGCTAGGCATTGACTTACCGCTAGACGGGCTACAAAAAGTCATATCCGAAGAATTTGCAGCAGCCACAAATATTTTAGCAGGTAGAGAAATAGCTTCCCTAATTGATGCCCCCGAAATGACTGTACCCGACAAAAAAGTTGCAGTCAAATTAATTACCAACTTGCTGACATCGGCGTACCTCAAAAATCCCGACTTGTGGAAAGTCAGCGTTTTAAAAGGAGTCAATCTTTCTCTACAATACGGTTTAGTACCCGAAGCCTCTCTTTGCTATGCTGGCTACGGTATGTTCTTAAACGCAGTTTCGGGAGATTACAAAGCTGCGTATCAATTCGGCTTGCTCTCGCTGAATCTCAGCGAAAAATCTGGCAATATCGGCTTGAAGTGCAGAGCTTGTTCATCCTTGGTCAGTATTTTTTATTACTGGTTCAATCACATCAAAGATTCCCACGCGATTAGCAATGAAGGATATCAAGCAGCTTTAGAATCAGGAGATTTAGAGTATGCGGGTTATATCCTGTCCAACCGCATAGCTAACTCATTTTTTCAAGGTAAAGAAATCTCGCAAATTCTGGCCGACACAAGCAGGTATTTGCAGTTCAGCCAAAAAACCAAAAATCAGCTCGTAACCGATATCTTATTAGGAGTAGAGTTAATCCTGCGTAACTTGAGCAAACTAACTCCTGAAAAGTTTGTATTTGAAAGCGAAGATATCAGCGAAGCTGAATACGTACACAACTGTCAAGTTCATCAAAATTTGTACTCGCTCTGCCTTTATCAGATTCGCAAATGCCAGGTAATGTACTGGTACGGCAACTTCAACGAAGCGCTACAACTAGCTTTTGAAGTAGAAAAACAGCTATCTTTTATTACCGGAGCGATACCCGCTACTGAATGGAATTTTTTCTTTTCTCTAACTTTAGCCGCCGTTTTCCCAAATGTTTCCGAAGACAAGCAAAAGGAATACTTGGAAAAATTAGAGGAAAACCAAAAACAGATGAAAATTTGGGCAGACAACTGTGCCGAAAATTTTCTGCACAAGTACCTTTTAGTACAAGCAGAAATAGCCCGAATTTCCAAGAAAGATTCCGAAGCTGTAGAACTGTACGATTTCTCTATAAATTTAGCCCAAGACAATGAGTTTGTCCAAAATGAAGCGCTAGCTAATGAACTAGCAGCTAAGTTTTGGTTGAGTAAAGGCAAGTATCAATATGCCAAAATCCACTTGCGTGAAGCTCACTCGTGCTACTTGCGCTGGGGTGCAGTTCGCAAAGTAGAAGATTTAGAACAGAAGTATCCGCAGTTGCGGGAAATGACGCCAATCAACGGCAGTTTTAACAACAATCAAACTACCACAACTATTCATACTTCTACTGGCAGCGATGCTAGAGTGCTGGATTTGGCAACGGTAATGAAAGCATCTCTGGCGATTTCTAGCGAAATTGTCCTCGATAAGTTGCTGGCTTCTTTGATGAGAATATCTTTGGAAAATGCGGGTGCTCAATTAGGTTTTCTGATTTTAGTTAGAGATGGTAAACTGTTGATTTCAGCTAAGGCGTCAGTATTTGCTGAAGATGTAGCTGTGCTGCAATTTACGCCTGTTGGAGACTATCATGATTTACCTGTGACGGTGATTAATTATGTGGAAAGGACTCGCTCGGATTTGGTGTTGAGCAATGCGGCGGCTGAGGGACTATTCACAGCCGATCCTTACATCGCTAAACACCAACTGCAATCTATTTTGTGTACTCCCATCATCAATCAAGGCAAACTGATCGGCATTCTTTATTTAGAAAACAATTTGACTGTCGGAGCATTTACTCCCCACAGATTGGAAGTTTTAAGGTTGCTTTCTTCCCAAGTTGCTATTTCTTTGGAAAATGCTCTACTTTACAATTCGGTGGAACAGAAAGTGCAAGAACGGACGCAGGAGTTAAATGAAAAAAACGAGCGTTTAGAACACACTTTGCGGGAACTTAAACTAACTCAAGCTCAATTAATCCAAACGGAAAAAATGTCTAGTTTGGGGCAAATGGTCGCTGGTGTAGCTCACGAAATTAATAATCCTGTAAGTTTCATCTATGGCAATCTTAATCCGGCTAGCGAATACGTTAAAGACTTGCTAAAATTGATTGAGCTTTATCAGCAGCACTATCCAGAACCTGCGGATGAAATTCTAGAAGAAATAGAAACAATTGAGCTGGAATTCTTGAGCGAGGATTTGCAAAAGCTGCTGGATTCCATGAAAGTAGGAGCGGAAAGAATCCGGGATATTGTGCTAAGCTTGCGGAATTTCTCGCGCCTCGACGAAGCGCAAATGAAGTCGGTAGATATCCATCAAGGCATCGACAGTACGGTGATGTTGCTGCAACCGCGCCTGAGAAAAGAGGGCGGGCGTTTGGGAATTGAGGTGATTAAAAATTACAGCACGCTACCACTAATTACTTGTTATGCGTCTCAGTTGAATCAGGTATTTATGAATATTTTGACAAATGCGATCGATGCTCTCCTCGTAGCAAGAGATTGCCCGGAAAACTCTCATCAACAGCCTACGATTACAATTTCTACAGAGGTGACTGACAGGAATTCTGCCATAATTAGAATTGCTGACAGCGGGCCAGGGATGAGCACTGAGGTGCTGCACAAGATATTCGATCCATTTTTTACAACTAAGCCCGTGGGTTCGGGAACAGGTTTGGGATTGTCTATTTCTCACTCGATTGTTGTCAGTTCTCACGGCGGAAAATTGACGTGCGTTTCTGCACCAGGAGAGGGCAGCGAGTTTATTATTGAAATTCCGATCGCCCCCAGGCAAGTTTTGTAACCGGCGATCAACCAACAGCATTGCTGAAAGAGTAATGATGTTTCAGGGAAAATGAAAGAATAAACGTCTCTACCTCTCTTTATCTGGGTGAATCAGCGTCAATCCATTGTCCGGGGCGGTTAATACATTCTCTTTTTTTTACCGCAGATGAGGGCAGATAAACACAGATTAACGCAGATGAATTAGATATATTTCGGTGGCGCTGTTGGTGATTGTTGACCTTGGGCGAAGCTGATCGGCCATCGCTGTTGAAGGAATTCCTAAAATAAATTAGTGATAAAGTTTCCAGCATTCTCGCGCAATTTCCCAATCCTCCTGCGTGTGAATTACCAAAATTCTCACTGCTGAATCCACTGCCGCAATATCTTGATCGATCGGTGACTGTTGATTTTTATCCTCATCCAATTTTAACCCGATAAATCCAAAAGCTTCGCAAGCGGCAGCCCGTACAATAGCAGAATTTTCCCCAACTCCCGCCGTAAAAATTAAAGCATCCAACCCTCCTAAACTCGCCAGCATGGCACCAATTCCGGCACGCAAACGGTGGATGTAAATCTCCAAAGCCAGTTGAGCTCTCTGATTACCTTGGGCGATCGCATCTCCAATCTGCCGCAGATCGCTAGACACCCCTGAAATCCCTTTTAAACCCGAATTTCGATTGAGAATACCATCAAGTTTCTCAGCAGTAAACTCGGATTGTTTTAACAGATGAATGATAATGCCTGGATCGATCGAACCCGATCGACTTCCCATCATCAAACCTTCCAAAGGCGTAAATCCCATCGTCGTGTCAACACTCCAGCCACCGCGAATGGCCGCCAGAGAACATCCGTTGCCCAAATGACAGCTAATCAACCGCAAATCTGCCAAATCTCGACCCAGAATGTCGGCGGCCCGACGCGCGCAATATTGATGGCTAATCCCGTGAAAGCCGTAGCGCCGAATCCCATTTTCCAGCCATTCATAGGGGCCGGGATAAACAAAGGCTGCGGGCGGCAATTGTGCGTGAAAAGCTGTATCAAATACTGCTACTTGCGGCACTTTTCCGAGGATTTTTTCAATCGCTTCGATACCTTCGAGGTTAACTGGATTGTGGACAGGGGCGAAAACAGATAAACGGGCGATCGCCTGTTTAACATCCGGCGAAATTAACGTACTTTGCTGATAATCTTCCCCGCCGTGTACGACGCGGTGGCCGACAATATCAATCTCCTTTAAATCATTAATGGTTTGAGTTTTTCCCCTCCAAAGAGTCTCCAGCATTCGAGAAATAGCATCTTGGCGAGACTCGGATGCAAATTCCTCCTCAAGCCGATCGCCTTTTGCTGTTTTGACTTTCAACTCTGCTATACCCTGCTGGTGAGTCCAATCAATTTGAGCCTCCCACAGAGGTTGCAAAGGTCGATCGGGCAGGACATCGTTTAACTCGTAAAGACAGCTCTTTTGACTGCTCGAACCCGCATTTAACACCAGTATTTTCATGCTTGATTATGTCCTGTTGATTCGTTCTTTCGATCGCTAGGCGATTGCAATCGCATCTTGTCAAACTTTCGCCCGCCTGCACAGACTAAGAAATCTTGAGATTCTGGCAAAAATATTAAGAAATATGTCGAAAAATTAACTGTTAATGCAATGTGTAGCGAACAGTTGCATTTTTTTGATATATCTTCTAGGCAGATTTTCATTTACTAAAGTTTAAGGAGCCGATCGATGTTTACACCAATTTTACTTGCCGTTGCCCCCAGAACCGTAGAGTGGAGCCCCACGATCGGTTTGATTATGATTCTTTGCAATATTTTAGCTATTGCGATCGGCAAATCAACCATCCAGAATCCTAGCACAGGCCCAGCAATGCCCTCATCGAGTATGTTCGGCGGTTTGAGTTTGGGTGCAGTTTTAGGAACTACTGCCTTTGGTCATATTTTGGGAGCAGGTACTATTTTAGGATTGTCTTACATAGGCGCGATTTAGTTTCAGACGCTCCGGGTAGGCAGTGCGCGCACCCTACCCGCAATTTCAAGTACCGGGTAAATTCTGGAGAGTTTCATCCATGTACGATCGATCGCCCAAAACCTCCAGCAGTGGCCCGTGCACCTCAAACTTAACAATACTGACAGAAGCTGCTAAAGCGGCAATGCGATCGCGATAACGTCCCAAATCAATCCCCAACAGACTGCACAGAATAATTCTAATAGTTGCTTTGTGCGAGACAACCAACACATTTCCATTCTTATATTTTTCCTCAATTTCTGCAATAACTAAGGAAGCTCTACTGGCAATTTGCACCGAAGTTTCGCCGCCGTTTGGTGCATTCCAAGCAGGTTCAGTCAGCCAATTAATATAATCTTCTTCGTATTCTTTTTTGACCTCTTCTACTGTTTTGCCTTCCCACTCACCGTACTTAATTTCCCTCAGTCCGTCGCGAAGCTGCATTTCAATTCCCACAGCATCGCACAAAGGTTTTGCAGTAGCAATTGTGCGTTTCATGGGACTGACATAAATAGCATTCCAAGGCAATTTTGCGTAACTGGCGGCAAACTGTTCTGCCATTTTAACACCTTCTGCTGTTAATTCTGGATCGATAGCGCCGCAGAAGCCACCTGTTTGGCTGTAAGTCGTTTCACCGTGTCGTACAAAGTAGATTTTTAAGCTCATGAGTTAGTTAATTGTGTGTGAATTTTACTATGTTAGCAAAAGAGTGTAAAAAACTCCTTCAAATCATCGAGTGCAGGATGAGCCCAATTCCAAATATCTTTTTTGTGTTCCATAACATACTCAAACTCAGACATACTGCATTTTCTGCCAGCTTGTTTCTGATCCTGCTTTGAGCAAGTATCATACCTAATATAGTTGTTAATCCAAAATTTATCAAAATCTTTCTGCTTAATTTCCTTTCCCTCCTTTTCTTTTATGCAACTTCTCCAGCTATCTAAACAATCAGCATGAGGAGATTCTCTAGCCTTTATTGTCTTTAAAAGCGTTTCCAGTTCGCCTTTACCTCCAACATTTGTAAAGTAACAAGCCAATTTTGCATTTGTTCCATGATCTGTACAAATATCGATAAATTGTTTAGTGCTTGACAAGCTTTCAGCTTCAAACACCTGTTTTATACATCTATCTACAAATTCCAGCCGTTCTCGATCTGAATAGTTATCAATATCAATAATAATTCCAATCTTTTCTATATCTGTTTTTTGAAGGTCGGCTTTTAAAGCTTTTAAAGCATTAGTTAATTTTTTTTCATCCAAGCCTGACAAAGCTTTATACTCCTCTATATAAATAGGTTGTTCTATCTTGATGTTGCAGTTGAGAAATTCAACCATTGCTTTCATAAAAATCGCATCATTTTTACTTTCTACTATTACGAGATTACTCACCTCTCACTCCTTTTTGATGCTCTATTGCGTAATTCAAAGTTTCCAAGTCGCGTCTGATGCCGATGATTTGATTTGTTTTCGGTTTCTTTGCTAGTTCAAAATATGCGCTGCTGCATTCCTGATTTGGTTCTAAGCCGACATCAGCAAATGCTTGAAGCATCTCTAAACTGTGAGTTGTCGCAAAAATCTGCGTATCCAGTTCCACCGCCAAGCGAAATAAAATTCTCCAAAAATCTCGCTGATTTGTATAGTGAATGCCATTTTCTATTTCATCGACTAACAGTATTTTGGGTTCGCTATTTACCAGTTTTAGAATAATGTCTGCAACGCGGTTAATTGCATCTCCGAATAATGAAAGAGGCAAACGCTTTTCGCCTTTTCTTCTCAAGTAAAGCGTGGGTTCCCCGATCGAAAAACTTTCTACTGATTCGATCGCCGGATCGATAACTTGAAAAGCTTTCAAAACTTCGGTATCTTTGTCATCCAAACGGGCGCGGTCGTAGGCTGCTGTGAGTTCTTTTCCCGAAATCCTGACAAAGGATGGAATAATTGGTACTTCGTCAATGGAAATGCGAGAATTAAATAAATTGCCAGTATTAACTTTTGTTGATGACCAATTAGATTCACCCTCGTTTGTCCCAACCTTAAAAGTTATATTATATCTCCTGACTTGTACTTGAATTTCTAATCGGTCAGTTTTATTTTTGTCATCTGTTCCAATAATTACTATCAATCGCTCCTTTCTTTGTGAATAAAACAAGTTATCCCAAGTTCGATAGGGCATAGCTTCTATAGCTTTTGCTGGCTCTCTTCTAAGTTCTCTTAGGATTACTAGACTGCTAGGTTGTGGAGCAACATTGAGAAAAAGTGCTTCTAGCAAGGCTGTCTTGCCAGCATTATTTTTACCGCCGATTAAATTGACTCTTTCAAACCCCGAAATTTTGATTTGCTCAAAGCATCTAAAATTTTGAATTTCTATTTCTTTCAGCATTACCGATCCTGTTGAATTAATCTAACTCATCTGCGTTAATCTGTGTTAATCTGCCTGTATCTGCGGTTAAAAAAAGAGAATTTGTTAACCGCAGATGACAATAGATTAACGCCGATTCACGCAGAGGTCGAGAAGCGATCGCACCTACCCAGGAGCACCCGATCGCACGGCTTGATCTCCTGTCGTTGTCGGATCTTTCGTTTCCTTCGGCGCTTCCGACGCAACAGCGCCCGCGTGCGGCCACTGCCAGTCGCGGATTTCCGGCATATCATCGCCGTGTTCGTTGATATACTGCCTGTGTTCGATCAGCTTGTCACGGATAGCTTGTTTGCCGTAAGCTGCTACAGAACTCAGTTTCGGAACGCGATCGAGTACATCTCCAACTAAATGGAATCGATCGAGGTCATTAATCACCACCATATCAAACGGCGTCGTAGTCGTCCCCTCTTCCTTGTAACCCCGAACGTGAATATTCGGGTGATTTGTCCGGCGATAAGTCAAGCGGTGAATCAGCCAAGGATAGCCGTGAAAAGCAAAAATCACCGGCTTATCTTTCGTGAACAAAGTATCAAAATCCTTGTCAGACAAACCGTGGGGATGTTCGCTAGCAGGTTGCAGCGTCATCAAATCCACCACATTCACCACCCGCACTTTTAAATCGGGATAATCTCGGCGGAGAATGTCAACAGCAGCCAAAGTTTCCAGCGTCGGGACATCACCCGCGCAAGCCATCACCACATCTGGTTCCCCACCTTTATCATTGCTAGCCCACTCCCAAATGCCGATGCCGGCGGTACAGTGTTTAATCGCAGAATCCATATCCAAATACTGCAATGCCGGCTGCTTCCCTGCAATAATCACGTTGACATAGTTGCGACTGCGGAGACAGTGATCCGTTACTGACAGCAAAGTGTTCGCATCCGGCGGCAAATAAATCCGCACAACCTCGGCTTTCTTGTTAATTACGTGGTCGATAAAACCCGGATCTTGGTGAGAAAAACCGTTGTGATCTTGTCGCCAAACGTGAGAAGTTAGTAAGTAATTCAGAGAGGCGATCGGTCTGCGCCAAGGAATGTGACGAGTAGTTTTCAACCACTTGGCGTGTTGATTGAACATCGAATCGATGATGTGAATAAACGCCTCGTAGCAGGAGAAAAAGCCGTGGCGTCCCGTCAGCAAATAGCCTTCCAGCCATCCCTGACATAAATGTTCGCTGAGAACTTCCATCACCCGGCCTTCGGGGGAGATGTGGTCGTCTTCGGGCAAAATTTCCCCCGCCCACACCCGGTTCGTCACTTCAAACACCGGATCGAGGCGGTTTGAGGCCGTCTCGTCAGGCCCGACAATGCGGAAATTGGCGTTTTCCTGATTCAGTCTCATCACGTCTCGCAGGAAGCGGCCAGAAACGCGGGTTGCTTCTGCCATTACAGTGCCCGGTTTTTGCACATCAACGGCGTAGTCTTCAAATTTCGGCATTTTTAAGTCTCGCAGCAGCAGGCCGCCGTTAGCGTGGGGATTTGCCCCCATGCGTCGAGCTCCCTTGGGTGCGAGTTCTGCTAATTCGGGAATTAACTTGCCCTTTTCGTCGAAGAGTTCTTCCGGCTTATAGCTTTTCATCCAATCTTCGAGGAGTTGGACGTGTCCGGGGTTAGAAGCCATTTCCGAAAGTGGGACTTGGTGTGATCGCCAATAATCCTCTGTTTTCTTACCGTCTACTTCCTTCGGCCCCGTCCAGCCTTTGGGAGTTTTCATTACAATCATCGGCCACTGGGGACGGCCGGAATAGCCCTCCGTCCGGGCTTTTTCCTGAATCGCCTTAATTTCGCCGATCGCGGTATCGAGAGTTGCAGCCATCAACTGGTGCATGGTTTCCGGGTCTGAACCTTCCACCCAATAAGGTTTGTAGCCATAACCGACCATCAAACTTTCCAATTCCTCCTGCGGAATGCGGGCCAACAGCGTTGGATTGGCAATTTTGTAGCCATTCAAGTGCAAAATCGGCAACACAGCCCCGTCGCGAACCGGGTTGAGAAACTTGTTAGAGTGCCAGCTAGCAGCTAGCGGGCCGCTTTCGGCTTCCCCGTCACCGACAACGGCCGCCACAATCAAATCGGGATTGTCGAAGACGGCCCCGTAAGCGTGGACTAGGGCGTAGCCGAGTTCGCCGCCTTCGTGAATCGAACCGGGGGTTTCCGGGGCGACGTGGCTGGGGATACCGCCGGGAAAGGAGAACTGTTTGAACAGCCGTTTGATACCCTCTTCATCTTCGGAAATGTTCGAGTAATATTCGCTGTAAGTGCCTTCGAGATAGGTGTTGGCGACCAAGCCCGGCCCGCCGTGTCCAGGGCCTGCGATGTAGATGGCGTTGATGTCTTGGGCTTTGATGATGCGGTTGAGGTGAACGTAGATGAAGTTTAGCCCTGGAGTAGTGCCCCAATGTCCGAGGAGTCTCGGTTTGACGTGTTCGATTTTGAGGGGTTCTTTGAGTAGGGGGTTGTCGAGGAGATAGATTTGTCCGACGGATAGGTAGTTTGCCGCCCGCCAGTAGGCGTTCATTTTGTGTAGTTCTGAGTCGGAAAGCGGCTTTAATTGCGGGATCTCGGTTGTTCCTAGCATCATCAGCTATTGACTCCTAAGTTGTGGTTGTTTTCTAAAGTGCGATCGTGAAGTGCGATCGATATTAATTGGTTATCTGTGACATTTTGTATTTAAACTCCATGTCTTCCACACCAACTATTGAATTCTAGCTCGTTTATGTCTCCATCAAAGTTTAAATCAATGTTAATTTATGGCTAAACATCGCACAATTTCGAGTGAATAAAGGTGGAAATTTCCGGGGATCAAGGAATTAAGCAATATAAAATAGGATTTACACAAGAGTTTTCGTAGAGTGTGAACTGTGCACCTGATGCGTATGTGCTGCGAGTGGTAGGATGTGTTGTGCAAGTTCCCAAAAAGATACTTCTCAAGGTAGAAGTCATAATGATTGATACCGGAAGTTGATTTTAGTTTGTGTCGGCAGATGGCTGATATCGCTTATCAAAAAAAATGCAAATTTAGGCCATATCCAAAGCTTTATGTCCTCAGTCATTCCCAATTGTAAAATCTCAAATCTAAAATGGTATGACTCGTTTTGTTTTAAAGTTTTTGAGGTTCGTTTAATATCGGGGTAAAAGGGTGAGCAATTTTTATAATTTACAGATTTATCAAGAAGTTAAAAAGATATAGCAAGGCTATTTCCTTTGTAAACGGGCTTTTTTTTATGAATTGCAGAGGCGCACAGGGCGCAGAGGAAGAGATCCGAGAGAAAGGAATTGCGTATAACAGCAAATACATCAATACTCCGGACAGTTTTTAAGCAGCCAGAGTACCATAAGACAAGACTGAAGGAAGGTTAGGGTGATTTAAAAT
>NZ_JAUBRB010000147.1:0-1124 GCF_036701585.1 Microcoleus sp. POL10_C6
TTTGCCCAACAATAGCTCAAAACCTCTGCCCTAGTATTTCTGAGTATTTATACTCATCGCAAAAGTGACACGCTCCCTGTGGAATGGTCGTAAAGTGGCCGACTGGATGAGTGAACTCAAGGGTGAAAAAGTCGGTCGTCAAAGAGGGTGGGAATATCTCAAGTCCATGAAGTTTCGATTGAGAGTTCCTCGTCCAGAACATCAGGAATCAGATCTCCTCGAACAAGAGGAATGGAAAAAAAAATCTGCGTCGGTTCGTCTTGAAAATCAAGAAGGAGAACCCTTCAAGCGACGTAGAAGTCTGGTCAATGGACGAACATCGTTGCTTGATTGAAACCTGTTTTGAGGCGGGAATGGGTGGATGAGTTTAGTAATGCCACCGCTGTTGTTAATTGGCGGTTTCAATGGTTGTGGTTATATGGTTTTGTGCATCCGAGTTCAGGAGAAACATATTGGTGGATACTGCCATTTGTCAACAGCCAGCTTTTCGAGCGAGTTTTAGAAGATTTTGCCAGACATTGGAAAGTAGGACCGAAAAAAAGAGTCGTTTTAGTCGTAGACGGAGCCGGATGGCATTTAAGTGAAAGCGTGAAAATCCCCGACGGCATACATTTGTATTGTCTGCCTTCACACTCGCCCCAAGTCCAACCAGCAGAAAGACTGTGGCCACTGACAAATGAACCGATAGCCAATCGCTGTTTTAAAAACTTAGATGAATTAGAAGCAGTTTTATTTGAGCGATGTCGAAAACTGTTAAATCTCAAACAGTTAATCAGTGGTTTGACTCATTTCTATTGGTGGCCGGAGGCAAAAGTTTAATCATGGTTAATCGACCGGACATGATATAACAGGTAGGGCAACTTAATCAGCAAAAACAACAAAGCCCCTATCTGAAGCTCAGAAAGAGGCTGTATATTGTAAAATAAAATCCCAGGCATCGAGCTATTTTATCAGGCAGTGACCCGCCAAGTATCTTCGCCACCGCAGCGTTTAACAAACGAGTTCGGGATGGAATCGGAGTGGTGCCACTGCGTCATAGACACCTAGAAAAATTTAAGGGTAAAAAACCCTGAAGACTGCAGAGAATTAAGTCATCAATTACCATGTAGAAACAGAGGTCAAGC
>NZ_JAUBRB010000148.1:0-1113 GCF_036701585.1 Microcoleus sp. POL10_C6
TTCGATCGCTCATCTTTTAGTGCATTCAATCTACAGTAATGCGCCTCTTTATTCTGTCTTAGTCTAAACTCCAGTTAAAATCTTTAATAACAAACAAGAATTACACTCCAAGGAAATATCTAAAGCATCAATATTTACCGCAACCGAACGATCGGGTAAGCTTGAAAAAAAGCGAATTAGAGCTGCATCAAATCCCAGCACTACACCTAGTTTTGTAGTAAGCCTATTGATACTCTGATCTAAATCTTTTAATGCCTGATCCGCGTATTCGTAAATTAGCGTTATATTGGGATTACATTCGTTATTACTCAAAGGAACCTCCATGACTAATAATAATTCAGCCGATCAGCAAGAGTCTAATACTTCTCGAAAACCTCCAGAACCTCCAAAACCTCCTGAACGCATCAAGTTTGAAAAGACGGTGCATAGGAGAAATGATGGTGCGGGTTCCTGATATTTCTAGCTAGGTTATCTAAATCCTTCACCCCAATCTCACCTGAGAGCACCTTGCGCCGCAAAACATCACGGGTTACAGCTAGGGTGAAGGATTGCTCTAAGATTTTTCATAATAGTTATCTTTACTTCGCACTCTCCGATTTTATCATTCCTCCTCAATTTCCACATCCACCGCTTCTAACTCAGCTTCCAACTGCTCAATCGTCGGCAAACATCCTTTCAGGAAAAGCTGTTTCTCAGTCAACAGCTAAAGGGTCTATAACTTTGGCTCCCCATCCTCGCTGCTGTTGCCTGTTTAAAATATTCCGTCCAATTGGCCAGTAAAGCAACACTAATTCGCGATTAACAGAAAGTACGGCCCGCACTTGATATTGCACAATAGGTTGCTTAAGTTATCGCAAAAAATCATGATAATCTTCAGCAATTGACGAACTATCCGCCAGAACCCACCCTCTGCAGATTTTCCCGAATCATCGCCTCTAACTTGGCACTCTCGGCAAATTGCCTCTCCAACTTCGCCGTCAAATGCAGCATCTTCTCGTCCAAACCCTCCTCCTCCTCCTTCGACTCCGCCCTCACATACTGGAGTTTAGACTAAGACAGAATAAAGAGGCGCATTACTGTAGATTGAATGCACTAAAAGATGAGCGATCGAAA